>NZ_JBFAXI010000086.1:0-38367 GCF_040680735.1 Streptomyces sp. NPDC051987
TTCCCTTTCCGGCGGTTCCGACTCTATCAGATGCTTTCGGCGTCTGATTCCCAGTCAGCGGGTGTCGTCCTCGCGGCTGTTGGGCCGTTCCGACGAGTGAGACTTTAGCGGATTCCCGGCCTCCGAGCTAATCGGGGGCCGCGTCCTTTCGAACGTGGATTCCTCATTCCGCGAATACGCACGCCAAAGCCCTCGGCGACGTGTCGCCGATTGCCGGTGGGTACTTGCGGATTGGCTGTCCGGGGACCGACCGGGGTCGGCGCTCACGTCGGACAACCCGGAGAACACTACGTAGCCGGTGGGGGCGTGTCAACTTGCGGCGGGACGGCGGCCCGGCGGCGTATGGTGGGCGGCGTGACTACGCGTACGTGTACCCAGCAGTGGTGGCCCGCCTGACGGCGGCCGCGCTCACGTACGTATTCAACGGCCGCCGCTTCGGCGGCCGTTCGCGTATCTCCCTCCAGAACCCCTGAGGGCCGGCCGCCGGGGACGGCGGCCTCGACCAGGAGGTGGAGAGGGAATGACACGGGTCTTCAGCGGGATCAAGCCGACCGGGCACCTGACTCTGGGGAACTACCTGGGGGCGATGCGGCAGTGGGCCACCGTGGACCAGCACCGGTCCGACGCGCTGTTCTGCGTCGTCGATCTGCACGGCATGACCGTGGACCACGATCCGGCCCGGCTGCGCAGGCTCACTCGGCAGGCGGCGACGCTGCTGCTGGCGTCGGGACTGGACCCGGAGCTGTGCACCGTGTTCGTGCAGAGCCATGTCGACGAGCACACCCGGCTGTCGTACGTCATGGAGTGCGTGGCGACCGACGGTGAGATGCGGCGGATGATCCAGTACAAGGAGAAGGTCGCGAGCGAGGGCGCGCGGGGGCGCGGGGTGCGGCTGTCCCTGCTGACGTATCCGGCGCTGATGGCGGCGGACATCCTGGCGTACGGGGCGGACGAGGTGCCGGTCGGCGACGACCAGGCTCAGCACGTGGAGCTGACGCGGGATCTGGCGGTGCGGTTCAACCAGCGCTACGGGCACACGTTCGCGGTGCCGAAGGCGACCGTGCCGACGGTGGCCGCCCGGGTGATGAACCTGCAGGATCCGACGTCGAAGATGGGGAAGAGCGACGACTGCGGACCGGGGATCGTCTATCTGCTCGACGAGCCGGACGTGATCCGGAAGAAGGTCATGCGGGCCGTGACCGACAGCGGACGGGAGGTCGTGTACGACCGCGAGGAGCGGCCTGGGATCGCGAACCTGCTGGAGATTCTCGCTGCGTGCACGGGCGGGAACCCTGAGTCACTGGCAGCCGTTCACGATTCGTACGGCGCTCTGAAGCAGGCCACCGCGGAGGCTGTCCTGGAGACGCTCAGGCCCGTGCAGGCACGGCACAGGGAGTTGTGTGCCGATCCGGGATATGTGGAGGAGGTGCTGCGGCATGGAGCGGAGAAGGCTCGGGCGATCGCCCGGCCGATCGTCGATACGGCCTACCGGGCGATCGGGCTGTTGCCGCCGGGGGCCTTCCCGGGGACGGCCGCACCGGAGCCGGTGTTGAACGCGGCGCGGTAGCCCGCCGTCCCCGTGCGGCTGCTTCCCGCTCAGTCCTTCTTGCCTGAGGCCAGCTCGCGGCTGCGGTCGCGGGCCGCCTCCAGGGCGGCGATGAGGGCGGCCCGTACGCCGTGGTTCTCCAGTTCGCGGATGGCGTTGATGGTGGTGCCGGCGGGCGAGGTGACGTTCTCGCGGAGCTTGACCGGGTGTTCGCCGCTGTCGCGGAGCATCACGGCGGCGCCGATCGCGGACTGGACGATCAGGTCGTGGGCCTTGTCGCGGGGCAGGCCGAGCAGGATGCCGGCGTCCGTCATGGCTTCGACCAGGTAGAAGAAGTACGCCGGGCCCGAGCCGGAGAGGGCGGTGCAGGCGTCCTGCTGGGACTCGGGCACCCGGAGGGTCTTGCCGACGGCGCCGAAGATCTCCTCGGCGTGGGCGACATGGGCCTCGGTGGCGTGGGTGCCGGCGGAGATGACGGACATCGCCTCGTCGACGAGGGCCGGGGTGTTCGTCATGACACGGACGACCGGGGTGCCGGTGGCGAGGCGCTCCTCGAAGAAGGAGGTGGGGATGCCCGCGGCGCCGCTGATGACGAGGCGGTCGGCGGGCAGGTGCGGGGCGAGTTCGTCGAGGAGGGTGCCCATGTCCTGGGGTTTGACCGTGAGGATCAGGGTGTCGGCGGTCTTGGCGGCCTCGGGGTTGCTGACCGGGGTGACTCCGTGGCGGGCGCGGAGTTCTTCGGCCCGTTCGGGGCGGCGGGCGGTGACCAGGAGGTCGGCAGGGGCCCAGCCGGCCCGGATCATTCCGCTGAGCAGGGCTTCGCCGATCTTGCCGGTGCCGAGGACTGCGACTTTCTGACTCATGCGGTTCAGTCTGGCACCGGGTGGTGGGGCGGGGGCCGGTTGTCCGCTGGGCGGACGGCGCCGGGATCACGTGGTGGATCAGGCGGTCCGTCGCCTCAGGGTGGCCGCTCCGAGGGCCAGGACGAGCAGGGCGCAGCCGGCCACGATCAGGACGTCGCGGACGAAGGTGCCGGTCATGGCGGTGTGGTGGAGGACCTCGTTCATGCCGTCGACGGCGTAGGACATGGGGAGGACGTCCGAGACGGCTTCGAGGACGGGGTGCATCCGGGAGCGCGGGGTGAACAGACCGCAGAGGAGGAGCTGGGGGAAGATCACCGCGGGCATGAACTGGACCGCCTGGAACTCCGAGGCCGCGAAGGCCGACACGAAGAGACCGAGGGCCGTGCCGAGCAGGGCGTCGAGCAGGGCGACCAGGAGCAGGAGCCAGGGGGAGCCGGTGACGTCGAGGCCCAGGAACCAGACGGCGAGGCCGGTGGCGAGGGCCGACTGGATGATCGCGAGGGTGCCGAAGGCGAGGGCGTAGCCGGCGATGAGGTCGGCTTTGCCGAGGGGCATGGCGAGGAGTCGTTCGAGGGTGCCGGAGGTGCGCTCGCGGAGGGTGGCGATGGAGGTCACCAGGAACATGGTGATGAGGGGGAAGATGCCGAGGAGTGAGGCGCCGATGTTGTCGAAGGTGTGCGGGCTGCCGTCGAAGACGTAGCGGAGCAGGACCAGCATCAGGCAGGGGATGAGGATCAGCAGGGCGATGGTGCGGGGGTCGTGCCGGAGCTGGCGCAGGACGCGGGCGGCGGTGGCGGTGGTGCGGGAGAGGTTGAGGGCGCGGACGGGGATGGTGGCCGGCTGAGTGGTCATCGGGCCGATTCCTTCGTGCGGGAGGCGGCGTCGGCTTCGTCCACGAGGTGGAGGAAGGCGGCCTCGACGGTGGCGGTGCCGGTGCGGGTGCGCAGGGCCTCGGGGCTGTCGTCGGCGAGGATCCGGCCCTCGCGCATGAGGAGGAGGCGGTGGCAGCGTTCGGCCTCGTCCATGACGTGGGAGGAGATGAGGAGGGTGGCGCCGCGGGTGGCGGCGATGGAGTGGAAGAGGTTCCAGAGGTCGCGGCGCAGGACGGGGTCGAGGCCGACGGTGGGTTCGTCGAGGACGAGCAGTTCGGGGCTGCCGAGCAGGGCGACGGCCAGGGAGACGCGGTTGCGCTGGCCGCCGGAGAGGTTGCCGGCGAGGGCGTCGGCGTGGCTGGTGAGGTCGACTTCGCCGAGGACGCGGTCGACGTCGGCGCGGCGGTCGGGGGTGGGGCGGGCGGGGTCGAGGATCGCGCCGAAGTAGTCGAGGTTCTGGCGGATGGTCAGGTCGTCGTAGACGGAGGGGGCTTGGGTGACGTAGCCGATGCGGGTGCGCAGGGTCGGGTGACCGGCGGGGCGGCCGAGGACGTCGAGGGTGCCGGTGACCTTGGCCTGGGTGCCGACGACGGCGCGCATGAGGGTGGACTTGCCGCATCCGGAGGGGCCGAGGAGGCCGGTGATCTGACCGCGCGGCACGGTGAAGTCGAGGCCGCGCAGGACGGTACGGGGGCCGCGGACCGCGGTGAGTCCGGTGGCCTGGACGGCGGGCGGCGGGGCGGAGGTGCCGGGGGCCTGGGGTGGCACCGGCGAGTAATTCACCATGCGATGAATAATGCGCGGGAGAGGGTGGGCCGTCAAGGTGGGACCACTCACCGGCGCCCGCAGGGCACTTCCCTCAGCCTTCGGCCGGGGGGGACCCCCAGCGCCCACCCGTGCCGCCGCCCCAGCGGCACGACTGCCCGCGGCTGAACGAGACACAGCACGGCCAGCGCCCCGCCAGGGGCGCGGGACTGTGCCAACATGCGGCTCCGCCGCGTAGCCAGACCCTCTCGCCCGCGCCGGAAAGCAACGCCGACCGCAGCGCCCCGCCAAGGGCGCGGGGCTGTGTCGATGTGCGGCTCCGCCGCGTGGGCGCGGGCAGCACCCGCCGGCCCGCAGCCAAGGCGCAACCGCGAGCGGGGGGCTGTCGGTAGGGGCGTCAGGTGTTGTGGGCCACCAGGAGGAGGACGTCGTAGGTCTCCTCGACGACGCCGTCGGGGAAGGTCCGGAGGAGGTGGGCGCGTTCCTCGGTGAGGAAGGCGGTGCGACGGGGCTCCGGGGTGACGAGGAACACCGAGTGGCTGCCGATGTTGGCGAGGTGGGTGTCGACCGGGACCCGCCGGCTCCAGCGGACCTCACGGCGGGTGAAGCGGAGCCGCCCGCTGGGGTCGGCGAGATCGGTGCGGTCAGGCCTCTTGCTCTGCTCGGCCGCGTAGTCGACACCGAAGAAACGGCTGACCCGCTCGGCGGCCTCGGCGATCCACTTGACGTCGAGCGCGCTGGTGTTCCACCACAGCGCCAGCGCCCCGCCGGGACGCAGCACGCGCAGCGCCTCCGGTACGGCACGCGCCGGGTCGGTCCAGTGCCACGCCTGGGCGTAGGTGACGAAGTCGGCGGTGCCGGTGGCGAGCGGGAGCGCGTTGCCGTTGCCGCGGACGATCGGGACGCCGGGGAGGGTGGCGTGGAACTGCGCCGCCATCCCCTCCCCCGGTTCCACCGCGACCACGTCGGCGCCGCGCGCGTGCAGGAGGGCGGTCGCGATGCCGGTGCCCGCGCCGACGTCGACCACCCGGGCGCCCGCGAGGGCGCGGCCGGCCTCCTCCTCGACGGCGTCGAGGAGTGCGGGCGGGTAGGAGGGGCGGTTCGCGGCGTACTGGGCCGCGGCGGCGTCGAAGGAACGGGCGCGGGCGGCGTGGGAGGGAGCGGGGGGCGGGGGCAGGTCCCGGGGGTGCGACTGCGACTGGCCTGTGGTCATGCGGCCATGGTCCCGGTGGACGGGGCGGGCGCGACAGGGGTTTCCGGGGGATGGGCCGGAGGTGACCGGAGGGCGGGCGGGCCGCGTCGGCCTCAGCGCTTCCGCTTCTTCTTCGACGGGTTGCCCGAGCGGCGGATGCTGCGGTGCTCGTGTTCCCGGACGGCGGTGTCGTACTCGGCGCGGTGGAGTCCCTCGCCGGGGGCCTCGGTCAGGGAACGGAAGAAGTAGGCGAGGAGCGAGCCGACGAAGCCGATGGCGAGCAGGCCGCGCAGGGAGGCCTGGCGTTCGGGGTCGGGGCGCTTGCCGAAGGACTCCCAGGTGGTGCGGAAGGCCAGCGCGCTGCAGACGGCGAACATCGCGACGACCAGGACGGTCACGAAGGCACCGGTGTCGGCGAGCTGGACGCCCTCGTAGGCGAGGCGCAGGACCAGGCAGGAGACGGCGGCGGCGGCCAGCGAGCCCACGGCCACGCCGATCCGGCGGACGGTGTAGCCGTCGTCGTGGTGCACCCAGGACGTGCCGAAGAAGCGGAGGGGCTCGGGGCGGGGTCCGCCGGTGGAGCCCGCGGGGGTGTCCGGGGTGCCTGGTTCGTCGCTCACGGGACGATTATGGCGCCGGACGCCCACGGGCTCCGGGTCGGGTCGGCCGCCGTCAGCCGCAGCGGTCGGCCACGTAGCCGTCGCTGCCGGTCTGGACGTAGGCGTCGGACACGAACTCGCCGTTGCTGATGTTGTCCCAGATGTTCGACGTGCCGTAGGAGCCGGAGACCCAGGTGCCGGGCGTCTGGCAGTAGATCGGGACCCTGGCGCCCTCGGGGAGGACACGGGTGATGTCGTAGCCGGTGCCGGGGCCGCTGCGGACGTTCAGGCGGACCCCGGGGGCGACCGAGTAGTAGCGGACGGTGGTGGCCGCCGTCAGCGTCGCTTTCTCCTCGCCGCTGCTCTCGGCTTCCTGTGCGTGATCGACGGACATGCGGTGCTCCCCCCAGTGGACCCATGAGTGCCATGGAGTCCCGTTGATTCCCCACATTCGAGCCATGAAACACATGTGCGTAACTCGCACGCGGAGGCTGGCAAGCCGCCTCTGTCCCGTACCGGTCATCGACTAGGCTCCGTGCGTCGCGCTCCGCGGATTAAGCACGGGGGTGGTCCCTTGACGCCACAGCGCAACACCGGAGCGGGCGCGGAAGCGGAACTTCCCGAGTACGCCGGGCACTACCGCCTGGAGTCCTGCCTCGGCTCCGGTGGCATGGGCGTGGTGCACCTCGCCCGCAGCACCTCGGGGCTCAAGCTCGCGGTGAAGGTCGTGCACGCCGAGTACGCCAAGGACCGTGAGTTCAGGGGCCGTTTCCGGCAGGAGGTGGCCGCCGCACGCAAGGTCAGCGGCGCCTTCACCGCACCCGTCGTGGACGCCGATCCCGAGGCCGAACGGCCCTGGATGGCCACCCTCTTCATTCCCGGGCCGACCCTCTCCGAGCACGTGAAGCGGAACGGGCCGATGCCCCCGGCCCAGTTGCGCCGGCTGATGGCGGGGCTGGCCGAGGCGCTGCGCGACATCCACCGGGTCGGCGTGGTGCACCGGGACCTGAAGCCGAGCAACGTGCTGCTCGCGGAGGACGGTCCCAAGGTCATCGACTTCGGTATCTCCCGGCCGAAAGACAGCGAACTGCGCACCGAGACGGGAAAGCTGATCGGGACGCCGCCGTTCATGGCACCGGAGCAGTTCCGGCGGCCGCGTGAAGTGGGGCCCGCCGCCGACGTCTTCGCGTTGGGATCGGTGCTGGTGCATGCGGCGACGGGGCGGGGGCCGTTCGACTCCGACAGTCCCTATGTCGTCGCCTACCAGGTCGTCCATGACGAGCCCGACCTCACGGGTGTACCGGAGGAGGTCGCTCCGCTGGTACTGCGCTGCCTCGCCAAGGAGCCCGAGGACCGGCCGACGCCCGACGAACTGATGCGCGCGCTGCGGTCGTTGGCCGCGTCGTACGACACGCAGGCGTTCATACCGGCGCAGCGGGCCACCACCGGTGCTCTTGCCGGAGACGATGCCGGCCAGGTCGCGCAGGCGGAGCCTCCGGCGGCGGCGCGGAAACCGCGGCAGGTGCGCAGACCGGGGCTGGGCAGGCGAGTCGCCCTGGCCACCGGTGCCGTCGTTCTCGCGCTCGGCGCGGTCGTGGCCCTGGCCGAGTGGGGTGTCGGCAGCACCCCGCGGCCGCAGGCGAGCGATCCGAGGACGACAGCCGCCGGCTTCTCCGGCTGGCAGACGAAACCGGTCGCCGAGAACGCGGCCACGCCCCAGTGCACCACGGGTGGGCGGAGGTTGTTCTGCGTCGCGGCGTCGGTGGCGTTCGCCCTGGACCCGGCGACGGGTTCGGTGCTCTGGCGGCACGCCGTCCCGGACGCCCACCGGCCACCCGTCCTCTCCGGCGGCCTCGTCCAGCTCGTCACGGACGGGGCACGGCACGTGCGGGCACTCGACCCGGCCTCGGGCGGAATCCGGTGGCAGCGGGACCTGCCCGAGAACAGCGGGATGAAGTACGCCGGTGCCGTGCTCCTGCTCACGCGCCCGGACGGCACGGTGACCGGGGTGAACAGCGCGACCGGCGGCACCGAATGGACCCGGTCGACCGGGGTTCACGGCACGGCGCGGATCGACTTCTTCCCCGCGGATCCGTCGTCGGCGTTCGTGACCAGTGTGTCCGCGGACGGGACCAGCACCCGGATCACCGTCCTGGATCCGGCCACCGGAGCCGTACGGGTTGCCGGCACTCGGCTGCGGGGGCGGCTGACACCGGTCGGTGCGCAGGACGGGACGGTTTTCCTGCTGTCCGCCGACCCGGTGTACGGCGACACCGACGCCGTGGTCCGGTACACCCCTCGGTCCGGGGCCACCCGCCGGGTCCGGCTGTCCGTGCCCCGTGAGGACGCCCAGGCAGGCGTGCACGACGGTGTGGTCTACGTGCTGGGCGCCGCCGGCTCGCTGGACGCCGTCGACATGGCTGCGGGCAGGCGCACATGGCATGTGGAGACCTCGGTGAGCCGGGGCTCGGCACCCGTCGCCGACGGCCGGCACGTCTACTTCTCCGCTGCCGACGGCCGGCTCACGGCAGTGGACGCGCGCACCGGGGCGGCAGCCGGACAGACCCCCGCACGCTTCGGAGCGGCCGCGGGCGAAGTGGCGGCCTCTGTACCCGCCCCCCTGCTCCTCGACGACCACGTCTACGCCACCGCCCCCGACGGCACCGTCTTCGGCGTGGACGCGGCGGATCCCGACCGCTGGTAGCGCCGACTGGTAGCGGCACACAGAAGCTGACTGGTAGCGCCGCAAAAAAGTGGCCGCCCCCTGTGGAGGCGGCCCCTTTTCGGGCTTGCGGTGGTTCCGGCGGTTCAGCCCAGCCTGGTTCCGGCGGTCAGCCCAGCTTCGACACGTCGCGCACCGCGCCCTTGTCGGCGCTGGTGGCCATCGCCGCGTAGGCCCGCAGTGCCGCCGACACCTTGCGCTCGCGGTTCTTCGGCGCGTACACGCCGTTGAGCGCCTGCTCGCGGCGGGACAGTTCGGCCTCGTCGACGAGGAGCTCGATCGTGCGGTTCGGGATGTCGATGCGGATGCGGTCGCCGTCCTCGACGAGGGCGATGGTGCCGCCGGAGGCCGCCTCCGGGGAGGCGTGGCCGATGGAGAGGCCGGAGGTGCCACCGGAGAAGCGGCCGTCGGTGATCAGCGCGCAGGTCTTGCCGAGGCCGCGGCCCTTGAGGAAGGACGTCGGGTAGAGCATCTCCTGCATGCCGGGGCCGCCCTTGGGACCCTCGTAGCGGATGACGACCACGTCGCCGTCCGTGACCTGCTTGTTGAGGATCTTCTCGACGGCCTCCTCCTGCGACTCGCAGACGACCGCGGGGCCCTCGAAGGTCCAGATGGACTCGTCGACGCCGGCCGTCTTGACGACGCAGCCGTCGACGGCGAGGTTGCCCTTGAGCACCGCGAGGCCGCCGTCCTTGGAGTACGCGTGCTCGACGGAGCGGATGCAGCCCTCCGCCGCGTCCTCGTCGAGGGCCGCCCAGCGCTCGGACTGGGAGAAGGCCTCGGCGGAGCGGACGCAGCCCGGCGCCGCGTGCCACAGCTCGACCGCCTCGGGGGACGGGGAGCCGCCGCGCACGTCCCAGGTCTTCAGCCAGTCGGCGAGGGACGGGCTGTGGACGGAGTGGACGTCCTCGTTGAGCAGGCCGCCGCGGTGCAGCTCACCGAGGAGGGCGGGGATGCCGCCGGCCCGGTGCACGTCCTCCATGTAGTACGTGCGGCTCTTGGCCACGTTCGGGGCGACCTTGGCGAGGCAGGGCACCCGGCGCGAGACCTCGTTGATCTCCTCCAGGCCGAAGGGGACGCCCGCCTCCTGGGCCGCGGCCAGCAGGTGCAGGATCGTGTTGGTGGACCCGCCCATCGCGATGTCCAGGGCCATGGCGTTCTCGAACGCGGCGAAGGTCGCGATGCTGAGCGGCAGGACCGTCTCGTCGTCCTGCTCGTAGTAGCGGCGGGTGAGGTCCATGACCGTGCGGGCCGCGTCGACGTAGAGCTGCTTGCGGGCCGTGTGGGTGGCGAGGACCGAGCCGTTGCCGGGCAGGGAGAGACCGATGGCCTCGGTCAGGCAGTTCATCGAGTTGGCGGTGAACATGCCGGAACAGGAGCCGCAGGTCGGACAGGCGTTCTCCTCGATGCGGAGGATGTCCTCGTCCGAGATCTTGTCGTTCACCGCGTCGGAGATCGCGTCGACCAGGTCGAGCGTGCGGACCGTGCCGTCGACCAGGGTCGCGCGGCCGGCCTCCATGGGGCCGCCGGAGACGAAGACCGTCGGGATGTTCAGGCGCAGGGCGGCCATGAGCATGCCGGGGGTGATCTTGTCGCAGTTGGAGATGCAGACCAGGGCGTCGGCGCAGTGCGCCTCGACCATGTACTCGACCGAGTCCGCGATCAGGTCGCGGGAGGGCAGGGAGTACAGCATGCCGCCGTGGCCCATCGCGATGCCGTCGTCGACGGCGATCGTGTTGAACTCGCGCGGGATGCCGCCCGCCTCCTTGATCGCCTCGGAGACGATCCGGCCGACCGGCTGGAGGTGGGTGTGGCCCGGCACGAACTCCGTGAAGGAGTTCGCGACGGCGATGATCGGCTTGCGGCCGATGTCCGCGCCGGGTACACCAGAGGCGCGCATCAGGGCGCGGGCGCCCGCCATGTTGCGGCCGTGGGTGACTGTGCGGGACCTCAGCTCGGGCATCGTCGCTCGCTCCTTCAGGCAGATAGGGCTGCTATTGAGCGTACGCCCGTTGTTCAGGCCTCGGGACGAGGTGTCCGCAATACGGGACCCATGTCTCAGCGGCGCTGGTCACGGCCCGGTCAGGTGTCCCTGCACCACCGGGGCGACGCGGGTCACGATCTGCTCCACGTCCACCGAGGCCAGCGGCTCCACCTTGATCACGTAGCGCAGCATCGCGCACCCCACCAGCTGCGCCGCCGCCAGCTCGGCGCGCAGCTCCGCGTCGGGGATGTCGAGCCGCTCCGCGATCCGGCGCAGCAGCTGCGCGGCGATCAGTCGGCGGAAGACGGCGGCCGCCGTCTCGTTGTTGACGGCGGAGCGGACGATCGCCAGCAGGGGGGCACGGCTGGTGGGGTTCTCCCAGATGCCGAGGACGAACCGGGTCAGGCGCTCGCCCACCCCGTCCAGCGGGCCGTCGGCGAGGGCGGTGGGCGCGTCGAGCGCGGGAGCGAAGGCGACCGAGACGGCGGCCTCGAAGACCTGTTCCTTGGTGCCGAAGTAGTGGTGGACCAGGGCGGAGTCGACCCCGGCGGCCTTGGCGATGGCCCGTACGGACGTCTTCTCGTACCCGCGTTCGGAGAACTCCTCGCGGGCGGCTGCGAGGATACGGTCCCGGGTGCCGGCCGACTCGGTACGCGGGGGCCGACCCCGGCGGCGGACGCCGGAGCCGTGGTCGGCGCCGGTCACCGGCGGGGCACCCGCACGGCCGAGGCCAGGTGCAGGCGGGTGAAGGCCAGAGCCTCCGCGAGATCCGCCTCGCGCTCCGCGCCGGACATCGCGCGCCGGGTGTTGACCTCGATGACGACGTGCCCGTCGAACCCGGTGACCGCGAGCCGCTCCAGCAGCTCGGCACAGGGCTGGGTGCCGCGGCCGGGGACCAGGTGCTCGTCCTTGGCGGAGCCGCGGCCGTCGGCGAGGTGGACATGGCCGAGCCTGCCGCCCATCCGGTCGAACATGGCGAGCGCGTCGACGCGGGACGTCGAGGCGTGGCTGAGGTCGATCGTGAAGTGCCGGTAGTCGTCCTTGGTGACGTCCCAGTCGGGGGCGTACGCCAGCATCTCCCGGTCGCGGTAGCGCCAGGGGTACATGTTCTCCACCGCGAACCGCACATCGGTCTCGTCGGCCATCCGCCAGATCCCCTCGACGAAGTCGCGGGCGTACTGGCGCTGCCAGCGGAAGGGGGGGTGCACGACGACCGTGCTCGCGCCCAGCTTCTCGGCGGCGGCTCGGGCCCGCTGGAGCTTGACCCAGGGGTCGGTGGACCAGACCCGCTGGGTGATCAGCAGACAGGGCGCGTGGACGGCGAGGATCGGGATGCGGTGGTAGTCGCTGAGCCTGCGCAGGGCCTCGATGTCCTGGCTGACCGGGTCGGTCCAGACCATGACCTCGACACCGTCGTAGCCGAGGCGCGCGGCGATCTCGAAGGCCGTCGCCGTCGACTCCGGGTAGACGGAGGCCGTGGAGAGCGCGACCTTCGCATCCGGGATGCGGACGACGTCCCTTGGGTTTGCCACGAGGGACAGGTTACGGGGTGGGGGCGGGTGGGCAGGGGGCGTCCGCGCGCCGTTGTGACCATCGCCATGCACGCACGTGCCCGACGGCGGTGCGGGAACATGCCCGACGGCGATGCGCGACCATGCCCGTTTCCGCACGCGAGCGTGCTCTTCGCCCACGTGACCGGGCCCGTCGCCACGCGCGGACCGGGCCCGTCGCCACGCGCGGACCGGGCCCGTCGCCACGCGCGGACCGGGCCCGTCGCCACGCGCGACGGTCGCGCCGTCGTGGTCGCTCGCGCCCGCGCGACGGCGGCCGCACCGCGCGTACGGCCCCGCGCCCCGAGGGGCGCCTACGCCGAACCCATGTGGTCGAGTCGCCGCAGGATCACGCCTTCCCGCAACGCCCACGGGCAGACCTCGACGCTCTCCACCTCGAAGAGGTCCATCGCGGCCTCCGCCACCAGGGCACCCGCCACCAGCTGGCCCGACCTCCCCTCCGACACCCCCGGGAGGGCGGCGCGCTGGGCCGTGGTCATGGCGCCCAGCCTCGGGACCCAGGTCTCCAGGGAGTTCCGCTTGAGCTCACGCTGGACGTACAGGCCGTCGGCGGAGCGGGCCGCGCCGGCGATGCGGGCCAGCTGCTTGAAGGTCTTGGAGGTGGCGACCACGTGGTCGGGGGAGCCGAAGCGGCTGAACTCGCCGACCGTACGGGCGATCTCTGCGCGTACATGGCGACGCAGCGCGCGTATGTCGTCGGCGGACGGCGGGTCGCCGGGGAGCCAGCCCGCGGTGAGCCGGCCGGCGCCGAGCGGCAGCGAGACGGCCGCGTCCGGTTCCTCGTCGATCCCGTACGCGATCTCCAGGGAGCCGCCGCCAATGTCCAGGACCAGCAGCTTTCCGGCGGACCAGCCGAACCAGCGGCGGACCGCGAGGAAGGTCAGCCGGGCTTCCTCGGCGCCGCTGAGGACCTGCAGCTCGACACCGGTCTCGGCCTTCACGCGCGCGAGGACGTCATCGGCGTTGCTGGCCTCGCGCACGGCGGAGGTGGCGAACGGCAGCAGGTCCTCGACGCCCTTGTCCTCGGCGGCCTGGAGGGCGTCCTGGACGACACCGACCAGTTTCTCGACGCCGTCGGGGCCGATCGCCCCGTTGCCGTCGAGGAGTTGTGCGAGGCGCAACTCCGCCTTGTGCGAGTGCGCCGGCAGCGGGCGCGCGCCGGGGTGCGCATCCACCACCAGCAGATGCACCGTGTTAGATCCCACGTCGAGGACACCGAGTCTCATGTACGGAACTGTACGGAACACTGCTGCCGGCGGGCCCTGAGCGTTCCGCGGAGCCGACCTCGGCGACTTACCCTGGACTGGTGCCAAAGACGAAGAAGACGAAGGACCACAAGGCCGCCGAATCAGCCGACGGTTCTTCGGGCGTGCGGCCGCCGAAGCGGCCGAAGGCGGCGACGCTGTCGAAGAAGGCTCTGGCCGCGGACGAGAAGGGCCTCGACTTCCCGCGCGCCTGGGTGGAGTTCCCGGATCCGGCCGACGACGAGCAGGTCTTCCGCTGCGATCTGACCTGGCTGACCTCCCGCTGGAACTGCGTCTTCGGCAGCGGCTGCCAGGGCATCCAGGCGGGCCGCGCGGACGACGGCTGCTGCACGCTGGGCGCGCACTTCTCCGACGAGGACGACGAGAAGCGGGTCGCCGAGCATGTGGCGCGGCTCACGCCGGACATCTGGCAGCACCACGCCGAGGGCACCGAGCACGGCTGGGTCTCGGAGGACGAGGAGGGCTCCCGGCAGACCCGCCCGTACCACGGCTCCTGCATCTTCCAGAACCGCCCCGGCTTCGCGGGCGGGGCCGGCTGCTCGCTGCACATCCTGGCGCTGCGGGAGGGCCGCGAGCCGCTGGAGACCAAGCCGGACGTCTGCTGGCAGCTCCCGATCCGGCGCACGTACGACTGGATCGACCGCCCCGACGACACGCGCGTCCTGCAGATCTCGATCGGCGAGTACGACCGCAGGGGGTGGGGTCCGGGCGGCCACGACCTGCACTGGTGGTGCACCTCGGCCACCTCGGCGCACGGCGCGGGCGACCCGGTCTACATCTCCTACCGCCCGGAACTGACCGAACTGATGGGCAAGGCCGGCTACGACCGCCTGGCCGAACTCTGCGAGACCCGCCTCGCCTCCCAGCTCCCCCTCCTGGCCCCCCACCCAGCAGACCCACCCAAGTAGCCCCCCCCCCGCAGCGCCCCGAAAAACCCCCGACTTCACCCAAGCAACGCCCACCCCAGCGCCCCGAAAGGGGCGCGGGGAACTGCGCGACCAGCCACGACGGCACCGCACCCGGCGACGTACCGCACCCCGGCGGCACGACTACCGCCCAGCCCGGCACCGCCGAACCCCACCGTCCTGGCCGAACACCGTCGCGGCGGAAAAAGGAGGGCGGCACCGGGAAGGGCAGGCGGCGAAGCGAGCCCGGCGGCAGGACTGGCCGACGGAAGACGCGAAACCAGCGGCACCCCGCCGCGAACGCGAGACCCGCGCCAGGCGGAAACCCGGGCAGCGGGAGGAAACGCAGCCGCAGGCGGACACGACCGGCACCGCAAGGCCGACCGCAAGCGACGAGGCCGGCGGCAGAAAGGCGGTCGCGGGTGGCAGGGAGCGGTGACGGGGGTCACGGAGTCGGTGGTGGGGGCTCGCTGTCAGCGGCCGTCGGCGAAGCCGGCCCCGTAGGGCTCGCCGGGTCCGATGCGGTGGGCGTGGGTGATGACGGCGTCGGCGGATCACTCGTCGGCGCCGTCGGCTCGGTGGACGCCGACCCCGTCGGTGTCGGCGTCGGCCTCCCCGCAGGGGTCGGTTGCGGACCCCGGTGCACCGGCGGAGCCGTCCCGTAGCCGTCGATCGACACCACCGCCCCCGCCGGCGCCACCGCCACCCGCGCGCTCCAGTGCCCGGCCGGCTCCCGCAGCTGATCGACGTACACCTTGATCGTGAACGACTCCCCGGGCCGCAGCGTCCCCGCCGCCCGGGAGAAGTACAACCAGTTCGCCGGCGTGGTCACCGACCACCGCACCGCCGCGTTCCCGGACGCCACGAGCGTGATCAGCGTCGTGTCGCCGTCGTTCGCCGCCGTCACCGCGAGGTGCCCCGCGCCGACCGCCTTCCGGTCGGCTCCGGTGACGCCGATCACCTCCACCGAGACGTCGGCCCTGCCGTCCTTGCCGACCCGCGGCCCGGGTCTGGACCCGGCGTTGCCGGCGTTCTCGTAGCTCCCGCCCGTGTCGTCGCCGAGCGCGCCGGGGCCGGCGGCCTCCCGTGCGCTCGCGGACGTCCCGTCGTGGCCCTCCCCGGCCGGCGAGCCCCGGTACGCCGCCCACAGGGCCAGCACGGGTGCCGCCACCACGGTGGCGACGACGGTCGTCGTGACGGCACGCGCGCGGAGCCGGTCGCGGCGGGCCGCGTGGTCCTTGGGGTCCATCGGGAAACCGCGCCGGTCGAAGCGCGGGGCGGCGGCGCGGCGCACGCGGGGCGGATGCGCCATGGCCGTGTGCAGGGCCGCGCGGGGCGCCTCCAGGACGGGCAGCTCGGCGGGCGTGGTCATCGCGCCGGGCCACCGGCCGGGGGCCGCGCGTTCGGCGGTGCGGCGGCAGCGCGGGCAGTCGTCGACGTGCCGGACCAGTTCCCGGCGCAGGGCGCTGCTGAGGACCAGCTGGCTGTCGCCGGTGAGGTGGGACACGCTGGGGCAGCCGCCGGTCTCGACGACGGCGAGGGCCGCGCGGGTGCGTTCCACCTCGCAGGCGGCGGAGGCGAGCAGCTCGCGGGCGCCGGCCAGGTCCATGCCGAGGACGGCGGCGACCTCGTGCGCGGCGAGATGGTGGCGGACGGCGAGTTCGAGTGCCTCGCGCTGCTCGGGGGTGGTGCCGGCCGCCTCGGGCCAGGCGAGCTGGGCGAGTTCGCGGCGCCGCTCCTCCTGGGTGTCGGCGGGGACCGCGGGGTCGGGGGCGAGGTGCCGGCCCGCCGCGTGGGTGCCCTGACGTTTCTGCTTGGCCTCGGCGAGGCCGCGCAGACAGGCCCAGCGGGCCAGCGCGTACAGCCAGGCCCTGCGGTCCCCGGCGGCCTCCGGGACCCGCTGACCGCGCCGCTCGGCGAGGGCGAGGACGTCCCCGAGCGCGGCGACGGCCGCGTCGTGGTCGCACAGCACCGAGAGGCAGTAGGTGAACAGACCGTCCAGGTACGGTTCGTAGCGCGCCGGCGGTCGCTGCGCCAGCGCAAGCGCCGCCGCACGATCACGTGCCGCCCGCACCTCCCGGTGTGCCCGGTGTGCGCCGGTCGTTCGGGCCGAGGTCTCCGCACTGCTGCTCATCACCCGTGCGACCGTAGGCGGCCCTGTATGGCCCCTTCTGGCGGCTTGAGCACTTTTAATCCGTACGGGTGAAACGATCCCTCAATAGGGGACAGGAACCTGTTCTACCCCGGCTCGTACCCCTCGTCGGGTGGCCGGGACCGGTCCACCCACACCTGTCACACCGGCCACCGTCGCCCCACTGTCAGTGGCGGGGGCTACGGTTTCCGCATGGCTGCCCGTACCAAGACCTCGAAGGACCGTCCGTCCTACCGCTGCACCGAGTGCGGCTGGCAGACGGCCAAGTGGCTCGGCCGGTGCGCCGAGTGCCAGGCGTGGGGGACGGTCGAGGAGTACGGCGCGCCCGCCGTCCGGACCACGGCCCCCGGCCGCGTCACCACCTCCGCGGTGCCCATCGGCCAGGTCGACGGCCGTCAGGCCACCGCCCGCACCACCGGCGTGCCCGAGCTGGACCGGGTCCTCGGCGGCGGTCTGGTCCCCGGCGCGGTGGTGCTGCTCGCCGGCGAGCCCGGCGTGGGCAAGTCCACCCTCCTCCTGGACGTCGCGGCCAAGTCGGCCAGTGACGAGCACCGCACGCTCTACGTCACCGGCGAGGAGTCGGCGAGCCAGGTCCGGCTGCGCGCCGACCGCATCGGTGCCATCGACGACCACCTCTACCTCGCCGCCGAGACCGACCTGGCCGCCGTCCTCGGCCACCTGGACGCGGTGAAGCCGTCGCTGCTGATCCTGGACTCCGTGCAGACGGTCGCCTCCCCCGAGATCGACGGCGCGCCCGGCGGCATGGCCCAGGTGCGGGAGGTGGCGGGCGCCCTCATCCGCGCCTCGAAGGAGCGGGGCATGTCCACGCTCCTCGTGGGCCATGTCACCAAGGACGGCGCGATCGCGGGCCCGCGACTCCTCGAACACCTCGTGGACGTCGTCCTGCACTTCGAGGGCGACCGGCACGCCCGCCTGCGCCTGGTCCGGGGCGTCAAGAACCGCTACGGCGCGACCGACGAGGTCGGCTGCTTCGAACTGCACGACGAGGGCATCACCGGCCTCGCCGACCCGAGCGGCCTCTTCCTGACCCGGCGTGCCGAACCGGTCCCGGGCACCTGCCTGACCGTCACCCTGGAGGGCCGCCGCCCGCTGGTCGCCGAGGTGCAGGCGCTGACGGTCGACTCCCAGATCCCCTCCCCCCGCCGCACCACCTCCGGCCTGGAGACCTCCCGCGTCTCGATGATGCTGGCCGTCCTGGAGCAGCGCGGCCGGATCAGCGCGCTCGGCAAGCGGGACATCTACTCCGCGACGGTGGGTGGCGTGAAGCTCTCCGAGCCCGCCGCCGACCTGGCCATCGCCCTCGCCCTGGCCTCCGCCGCCAGCGACACCCCGCTCCCGAAGAACCTGGTCGCCATCGGCGAGGTCGGCCTCGCGGGCGAGGTCAGACGGGTCACGGGGGTCCAGCGCAGGCTCGCGGAGGCGCACCGGCTGGGCTTCACGCACGCCCTCGTGCCGGGCGATCCGGGCAAGATCCCGGCGGGCATGAAGGTCCTGGAAGTCGCCGACATGGGGGACGCGCTGCGGGTGCTGCCGCGCTCGCGTCGCCGAGAGGCCCCCCGGGAGGCGGAGGAGCGCCGGTAGACTTTGCCCTGGTCTCGCCCGTCCGTACGAACCGAGTGCGGGGACGGCAGCGCCTCAGAACCTGCGACCCGAGGAGTGCAGTGGCAGCCAACGACCGGGCAGGAGCTCCCGGAAAGTCCGGTGGGAGTGCCGGTTCCGATGGCCTGATGCGCGCCTCGCTGAGCGCCGTGGCTCCGGGCACGTCCATGCGGGACGGCCTGGAGCGGGTCCTGCGCGGCAACACGGGCGGGCTCATCGTCCTCGGCTTCGACAGGACGGTCGAGGCGATGTGCACGGGCGGTTTCGTGCTGGATGTCGAGTTCACGGCGACCCGGCTGCGGGAGCTGTGCAAGCTCGACGGCGGCATCGTGATCTCCTCGGACCTCTCGAAGATCCTCCGGGCGGGCGTGCAGTTCGTGCCCGACGCGACGATCCCCACGGAGGAGACGGGCACCCGCCACCGCACGGCGGACCGCGTCTCCAAGCAGGTCGGCTTCCCGGTGGTCTCGGTCTCCCAGTCGATGCGGCTGATCGCGCTGTACGTCGCCGGTCAGCGCCGTGTGCTGGAGGACTCGGCGGCGATCCTCTCCCGCGCGAACCAGGCGCTGGCGACCCTGGAGCGGTACAAGCTCCGCCTGGACGAGGTCGCGGGGACGTTGTCGGCGCTGGAGATCGAGGACCTGGTGACGGTCCGCGACGTGTCGGCGGTCGCCCAGCGTCTGGAGATGGTCCGCCGGATCGCCACGGAGATCGCCGAGTACGTGGTCGAGCTGGGCACCGACGGGCGGCTGCTCGCCCTCCAGCTGGACGAGCTGATCGCCGGGGTGGAGCCGGAGCGCGAGCTGGTGGTCCGGGACTACGTGCCGGAGCCGACGGCGAAGCGCTCCCGCACGGTCGACGAGGCGCTCTCCGAGCTGGACGCGCTGAGCCACGCGGAGCTGCTGGAACTGCCGACGGTGGCGCGGGCGTTGGGGTACACCGGTTCGCCGGAGACGCTGGACTCGGCGGTGTCGCCGCGCGGCTTCCGGCTGCTGGCGAAGGTGCCGAGGCTGCCGGGGGCGATCATCGACCGGCTGGTGGAGCACTTCGGGGGCCTGCAGAAGCTGCTCGCCGCGAGCGTCGACGACCTCCAGACCGTGGACGGCGTTGGCGAGGCCCGAGCACGCAGCGTCCGCGAGGGCCTGTCACGCCTGGCGGAGTCCTCGATCCTCGAACGGTACGTCTGACTCCGCCGACCGGCCCCCACCGGCCGGTGGGGGTTCCCGCGCAGTTCCCCGCGCCCCTTACGGGGCGGGCGCTCCCGCCCCGCCGCTTCGCAACCTGCCGGCGCCGGTAAGCGTCGCGACCCCCGGCGGCCACCCCGGCGGCCGTCAGTGCCCCGGCGCTAGTCCGCCGTCAGGACGAAGGAGACCTGGGCCTTGGCGTACCCCGGCGCCTCGGCTTCCAGAAGGTACGTGCCCGCCCCGGCCGAGCCCGCCGCAGGCGTCGCGCACTGGGGAGCGCTCGGCTTCCGGTCCCACTTCAGGGTGTACGTGATGCTGCTGCCGGCCGGCACCCGGTACCACCGGCTCCCCGCCGCCTTCGGGCAGTCCGCCGACGACCAGTAGCTGTCGTCCGAACTGGCCTGCGTGATGCTCAGCACCGCATTCTTCGGCCCGAGGTCGATCTTGCAGTCGCTGGACGAGGTGTTCCTCGCGGTGAGTTCGAAGGTCGGCGTCTGCTCCGGCGAGTACGAGTTGTGCAGGCTCTTCAGGGTCAACGCCACCGAGCCCGCTGTGCAGTTGGGCAGCGAGGAGGACCCCGGCAGGGAGGCGACCGTACCGCCGGAGCCCGACGTGACGTCGTCACCGCCCGAACCGGCGGAGGAACCCGCCGAGCCGGAGGAACCCGCCGAGCCGCCCGACGAACCGCCGGAACCGGCCGACGAGTCACCGCCCGCACCGCTCGAACTCCCGCCGCCGGAACCCGAACCGGCGGTCGACCCCGAACCGCCGCCGCTCGACTCGTCCCGTCCGCCGGGCGCCTGGCTGATCGCCGGCCCGCTGCCGGACGGCCCCGGCGTGATGGTGGACACGGGATTCTTGCCGTCCGGGCCGCCGGCGCTCTTCTTGCCGCCCCCGCCGTTCGACGTCACGATCCACGCGATCAGCAGCGCCAGCACGACGAGCGCCGACAGCATGAAGACCCTCCGTCGCCAGTAGATGGAGGAGGGAAGCGGCCCGACCGGATTGCGCAGAGATCCCACGGCGCAAACTGTACGAGAGATCCGTGCAGTTCCTCGCCCCACCCGCCGCCCGGACCTCAACTTTTCCGGATCATCATTTCAGCAACTCCCGCCGCCACGGCCCGCCTTCCGGCTCCGCCCGCACGGCGCGGGGCGTCAACCCCGACGCCGCCGCGAACCACGTCCACCCCAGCCGTCGCCGGACGTGGCAGGATCGGAAGGGACATGACTGAGAAGCTCCACGCCCCCGTGATCGCCTGGTTCGACGCCCATGCCCGTGACCTCCCCTGGCGCCGCCCGGAGGCGGGCCCGTGGGGGGTGATGGTCAGCGAGTTCATGCTGCAGCAGACCCCGGTGAGCCGGGTGCAGCCCGTGTACGAGCAGTGGCTGGCCCGCTGGCCGCGCCCCGCCGACCTGGCCGCCGAGGCGCCCGGCGAGGCGGTCCGCGCCTGGGGCCGGCTCGGCTACCCGCGCCGCGCCCTGCGGCTGCACGGCGCCGCCGTCGCCATAACGGAACGGCACGGCGGGGACGTTCCGACGGATCACGCGCAACTGCTGGCGCTGCCGGGCATCGGTGAGTACACCGCCGCGGCCGTCGCCTCCTTCGCGTACGGGCAGCGGCACGCCGTGCTCGACACCAACGTGCGGCGGGTGTTCGCGCGGGCGGTGAGCGGGGTGCGGTACCCGCCGAACGCCACCACCGCCGCCGAGCGCAGGCTCGCCCGCGAACTGCTGCCGTCGGACGAGAAGACCGCCGCCCGCTGGGCCGCCGCCTCGATGGAGCTGGGCGCGCTCGTCTGCACGGCGAAGAACGAGGCGTGCCAGCGGTGCCCGATCGCCGGGGAGTGTGCCTGGCTGCTGGCCGGGAAGCCGGAGCACGAGGGGCCGCCCCGGCGCGGGCAGACGTACGCCGGCACCGACCGCCAGGTGCGCGGCAAGCTGCTCGCCGTCCTGCGCGAGGCGCACACCCCCGTGCCGCAGACGGTGCTGGACCGGGTCTGGCACGAGCCGGTGCAGCGGGCCCGCGCGCTGGACGGGCTGGTCTCGGACGGACTGGTGGAGCCGCTCGCGGGCGGCCTGTACCGGCTCCCAGTGGGCTGACACCACCGCGACCCGCACACCGCGCACGCAACGACCGACGCACCCCGCCCGCACCGCAGACGCACCCCGCCCGCACCACGGACGCACGGCGCGCCCAGGGCGGACGCACAGCCGCGTCACAGCACGGGCGGCTGTGTCACAGTCCCGACCCCACGCCAAACCGCCGCACAACCGGACATAGGTCCGCCCCTCCTTACCCCGCGCCTACTTCCGTTACACAACCGACGGACAGCCGATTGCTGGCCGCAGGCTGCTCCGCACAGCCCCGTGACAACCGGTCCGTAGCTTCGTTCCTGTGCCCGCCAGGACCGCGGGACGGCAGTAACTCAGGCACAGGGCCGGGGAAAACGGGGATCGGGAGGCGGTTGATCATGGCGCAGGGCGAGGTGCTCGAATTCGAGGAGTACGTCCGCACCCGGCAGGACGCGCTGCTGCGCAGCGCCCGTCGACTGGTCCCGGACCCGACCGACGCCCAGGACCTGCTGCAGACCGCGCTGGTGCGGACGTACGGCCGCTGGGAGGGCATCGCCGACAAGAAGCTCGCGGACGCCTACCTGCGCCGGGTCATGATCAACACGCGGACCGAGTGGTGGCGGGCCCGGAAGCTGGAGGAGGTCCCGACCGAGCAGCTGCCCGACGCCTGCGTGGACGACTCCACCGAGCAGCACGCGGACCGCGCTCTCCTCATGGACATCATGAAGGTGCTGGCTCCGAAGCAGCGCAGCGTCGTGGTGCTGCGACACTGGGAACAGATGTCCACGGAGGAGACGGCCGCCGCCCTCGGCATGTCGGCCGGAACGGTCAAGAGCACGCTGCACCGGGCGCTCGCCCGGCTCCGCGAGGAGCTGGAGTCACGCGACCTCGACGCACGCGCGCTGGAGCGTGAGGAGCGGGAGCGTTGCGCGGCCTGACCGACACGGAGCCCAGCAGGGGCCCGGCGAGTGCACAGGCGGTGATCACGGCGGCGGCCGTGCTCGCCGCCCTCGCCCTTTTCGCCGCGGCCTGCGGCACCGGCGGTACCGGAGCCCGGGACGAGGGCCCGGCGCACGCCGGCTCGTCCGCGCGCGTCCCGGCCGCCGCCAAGGCCCCCTCGCCCAACCCGTCGCAGACGTACGAGAAGGTCGACGCGGTCGCCCTGGTGAAGGCCGACCCGGTGGTCTCGGCCACGGTGAAGCGGGACCTGAAGCCGTGCTCGGGCGACGAGTACCCGGTCGACGTGACGTACGGCGACCTCACCGGCGGCACCGCAGAGGACGTCGTCGTCAACGTGCTGACCTGCGGGGACGCCGTCGGGGTCGGGGCGTATGTGTACCGGCAGGTGAGCGGCGCGTACAAGAATGTCTTCAAGGCCGAGGAGTCCCCGGTCTACGCGGAGATCGACCGGGGCGACCTGAGCGTGACCAAGCAGGTGTACGAGAAGGGCGACCCGGTGTCGAGTCCCTCCGGCGAGAACGTGATCACCTACAACTGGGCCGGGGGACGCTTCGTCCAGGAGGACTTCCACCACACCGACTACGGCAACGCGGCCGGTACCGGCGACGACACGCCGGTACCGTCCGATGCCAACTGAACCCACCCCACCGACCACCGACCACCGAGAGAGCCAGGGATGGCAGACCAGACCCACGTCCTGTTCGTCGAGGACGACGACGTCATCCGCGAGGCCACCCAACTGGCCCTGGAGCGGGACGGCTTCGCGGTGACCGCCATGCCCGACGGCGTCTCCGGGCTGGAGGCCTTCCGCGCCGACCGGCCCGACATCGCCCTGCTGGACGTGATGGTCCCGGGCATGGACGGGGTGAGCCTGTGCCGGCGCATCCGGGACGAGTCGACCGTCCCGGTGATCATGCTGTCGGCGCGCGCCGACTCGATCGACGTGGTGCTGGGCCTGGAGGCGGGCGCCGACGACTACGTCACCAAGCCGTTCGACGGCGCCGTGCTGGTCGCCCGGATCCGGGCGGTGCTGCGCCGCTTCGGGCACGCCAACGGCGGCGACAGGCCGCACGGGGACGCGGTGGAGGAGACCGGCTCCATGCTCACCTTCGGCGAGCTGGAGATCGACACCGAGGGCATGGAGGTGCGCCGCGCCGGGCAGCCGGTCGCGCTCACCCCGACCGAGATGCGGCTGCTGCTCGAGTTCTCCTCGGCACCGGGGACCGTGCTCTCCCGCGACAAGCTGCTCGAACGCGTCTGGGACTACGGCTGGGGCGGGGACACCCGGGTCGTCGACGTCCATGTGCAGCGGTTGCGCACCAAGATCGGCCAGGACCGGATCGAGACGGTCCGTGGTTTCGGCTACAAGTTGAAGGCCTGAGCGAGGCGGTCATGCGGGGGTTCGTCAGCCGGTACACGGGTCCGGGACTGCGCACCGGACTCAGATGGAAGCTGAGCGCGGCCATCGCGCTCGTCGGCGCGCTGGTCGCGATCGCGCTGAGCCTGGTGGTGCACAACGCCGCCCGGGTCTCGATGCTGGACAACGCGCGCGAGCTGGCCAACGACCGGCTCCAGATCGGCCAGCGCAACTACGAGCTGTACGGGAGGGCGAACTTCCCCGACGTCAAGGTCGACGACCCCCAGCTGCCGCCGGCCCTGCGCGAGCGCGTCGACGCGGGCCGCCGGGCGACCGACGTCATCGACCACGGGCACGGGGCGCCGGACATCTGGGCGGCCGTGCAGGCCAAGGACGGGCGGGTGCTGTCCCTGCACAGCACCTTCGCCAACCGCAGCAGCAACGTGCTGAAGGACCTCGACCAGGCCCTGGTCATCGGCTCGATCGCGGTCGTCCTCGGCGGCAGCGCGCTCGGGGTGCTGATCGGCGGGCAGCTCTCGCGCCGGCTGCGCAAGGCGGCGGCCGCCGCCAACCAGGTCGCCATGGGCGAACCGGACGTGCGGGTGCGGGAGGCGATCGGCGGTGTCGTACGGGACGAGACCGACGACCTGGCACGGGCCGTGGACGCCATGGCGGACGCGTTGCAGCAGCGCCTGGAGGCCGAGCGGCGGGTGACGGCGGACATCGCGCACGAGCTGCGCACGCCGGTGACCGGTCTGCTCACCGCGGCCGAGCTGCTGCCGCCCGGCCGGCCGACCGAGCTGGTCCTGGACCGGGCGAAGGCGATGCGCACCCTCGTCGAGGACGTGCTGGAGGTGGCCCGTCTCGACAGCGCCTCGGAGCGGGCCGAGCTGCAGGACATCATGCTGGGCGAGTTCGTCGTCCGGCGGGTGGCCGCGAAGGACCCGGAGATCGAGGTCCGGGTGGTGCACGAGTCGGAGGTGACCACCGATCCGCGCCGGCTGGAGCGGGTGCTGTTCAACCTGCTCGCCAACGCGGCCCGGCACGGCAGGCCGCCGATCGAGGTGACCGTCGAGGGCCGGGTCATCCGGGTCCGCGACCACGGCCCCGGCTTCCCGGAGAAACTCCTCGCCGAGGGGCCGAGCCGCTTCCGCACCGGCAGCGAGGACCGGGCCGGCCAGGGCCACGGCCTGGGCCTGACCATCGCGGCGGGCCAGGCACGCGTCCTGGGCGCCCGCCTGACCTTCCGTAACATCCGCCCCGCGGGCGCGCCCGAGCACATCGGGGCGGAGGGCGCGGTGGCCGTCCTGTGGCTCCCGGAACACGCCCCGACGGCGACGGGCAGCTACCCGGTACTGCCGGGCCCCGCCCAGGCGGGGAAACGGTGAGCCGGTGATCAGGCGGCCGGGTGAGCCGGTGAGCCGCGAAGGCTGAGGGAGCCTGGGCCCGGCATGCCGAAGCGGGAGTCCCGGGGGCGGGGGCATGCCGAAGCGGGAGTCCCGGGGGCGGTGCTCCCCGGGACTCCCGCTTCGTGATCAACCGATGTGAGGCAGCCTCGGTGTCAGGCAGGTCAGCCGGCCTCGGCCGGCGTCAGACGGCCTCCACCACCGGCATCGGCGCCGCCTCGTCGGACTCGCCCGGCTTCTGCGGACCGCCCCGCAGCGGGACCTCCTTGACGAAGACGGCCGCCACCAGCACCAGTACGGCGATCACGGAGCCGAGCAGGAACGCGGAGTGGGTACCGGCCGACACCGCGTGCTGGTACGCCTCGCGCGCCGCCGCCGGCAGCTTCGCCAGGCTCTTGGCGTCCAGCTGTGCCGACTGCTCGGTGACCTTGGAGCCCAGGGCGCCGGCGCGCTCGGCCATGACGTCCTTGACCCGGTTGTTGAAGAGCGCGCCCATGATGGCGACGCCGAAGGAGGAGCCGAGCGTACGGAACAGGGTGGTGGAGGAGGACGCGACGCCCATGTCCTTCATCTCCACGCTGTTCTGCGCGACCAGCATGGTGATCTGCATCAGGCAGCCCATGCCGAGGCCGACGACGGCCATGTACACACCGGAGGTGAACCGGGTGGTGTCGGTGTCCATGGTGGACAGCAGGTACAGGCCGACGGTGAGCAGCACGCCGCCCGCGAGCGGGAAGATCTTGTAGCGGCCGGTGCTGGTGGTGACCCGCCCGGCGACCATCGAGGTCACCAGCATCGCGCCGAGCATCGGGAGCAGCAGCAGACCGGAGTTGGTCGCGGAGGCGCCCTGCACGGACTGCTGGTACAGCGGCAGGAACAGGGTGGCGCCGAACATCACGAAGCCCACGATGAAGCCGATGATCGACATCAGGGTGAAGTTGCGGCTGCGGAAGATGTGCAGCGGCAGGACCGGCTCGGCGGCCTTGGTCTGCCAGAAGACGAAGCCGATCAGCGCGACGACGCCGATGGCGATCAGTTCCATGATCCGCGCGGACGTCCAGGCGTACTGGGAGCCGCCCCAGGTGGTGACCAGCACGATCGAGGTGATGCCGAGGGTCAGCAGCGCGGCGCCCAGGTAGTCGATGCGCGTCTTGTTCCGCTTCTTCGGCAGGTGCAGTACGGCACTGATGGCGGCCAGCGCGACGACGCCGAGCGGCAGGTTGATGTAGAAGGCCCAGCGCCAGCCCCAGTTGTCGGTGATGGTGCCGCCGACCAGCGGGCCGCCGATCATGGCGAGCGCCATGACGCCGGCCATCATGCCCTGGTACTTGCCGCGCTCGCGGGGCGGCACGAGGTCGCCGATGATCGCCATGACGCCGACCATCAGACCGCCGGCGCCGAGGCCCTGAATGGCCCGGAACCCGATCAGCTGGCCCATGTCCTGGGCCATGCCGCTGAGCGCGGAGCCGACCAGGAAGATGACTATGGAGGTCATGAAGGCGCCCTTGCGCCCGTACATGTCACCGAGCTTGCCCCAGAGCGGGGTGGCCGCCGCGGTCGCGAGCGTGTACGCGGTCACGACCCACGACAGGTGTTCGAGACCGCCCAGCTCGCCCACGATCGTCGGCATCGCCGTGCCCACGATCATGTTGTCGAGCATCGCGAGCATCATCGCGACCATGAGCGCGAGCATCACGACCCGTACGCTCTTCGGCTCCTTCGCCGGCTTTTCCGCCGGCTGCTCGGCCGCTTCCGCAGTTCCCGGAGTCTCCTGGCCGGTCTCGGCCGCCTGAGTGTCCGCCATCTCTCCCACTCCCCCTGGCGACAGGTACTTACTTGCCGCCCGGCTAGTTCACTACACTGGGAAGTTAGACCCGTTGCTAGCCGGGCGTCAAGTAAGTTTACTAGCCGGGCGGCAAGCAAGTGTCCGCGGGAATGCGAGGAGTAAGAGGATGAGCGTCACCATGGACGGCACCAAGCAGCAGCGCCGCGGAAACACCCGCCAGCGCATCCAGGACGTGGCGCTGGAACTCTTCGCCGAGCAGGGCTACGAGAAGACCTCCCTGCGGGAGATCGCCGAGCGCCTCGACGTGACCAAGGCGGCCCTGTACTACCACTTCAAGACCAAGGAAGAGATCCTGGTCAGCGTCTTCGAGGACCTGATCCGGCCGATCGAGGACCTGATCGAGTGGGGCAAGGGCCAGCCGCACACCCTGGAGACCAAGCAGGAGATCGTCCGGCGCTACCACCAGGCGCTCACCGACGCCGAACCCCTGTTCCGGTTCATGCAGGAGAACCAGGCGACGGTCCGGGAGTTGCGGATCGGCGACATCTTCAAGGACAAGATGCGCGGCCTGCGGAACATCATCATCGACCCGGACGCGGCCCTGACGGACCAGATCCGCTGCATCAGCGCCCTGTTCACCCTGCACGCCGGCATGTTCGTCATGCAGGACGTGGAAGGCGACCCCCGGACGAAGCGCGAGGCCGTCCTGGAGGTCGCCGTGGACCTGGTGACCCAGGCCCACCGGGCTTCGCACCCCGTCTAGGGCGAGGCGTCAGGTGTGTCGCCCGACGCGCGGGGCGGCGGCCCCCCTAGAGGATCACGCCCTGTGCACGCAGGAAGGTGACGGGGTCGATCGCGGAGCCGTAGTCCGGCGTCGTGCGGATCTCGAAGTGCAGGTGCGGCCCGGTGGAGTTGCCGGTGTTGCCGGAGAGGCCCATGCGCCGGCCGGTCCGGACGACCTGGCCAGGCCCGACGTCGACGCGGGAGGGGCCCGCCGCCTTCCGGGCCCGGCGCCGCGGAATCCCGTGCACACCTCTAGCCCCCTACCCGCCGGTAACCCTACGGTTCCCCTCACGCCACCTGGCCCGCTCATCATGCCCCTGACATAGCAAGAGTGACGTGAGAGGACACCCGCCCCGATGACCACAGGCACCTGGATCCGCCGCATGTCCGTCACCGCCGTATCCATGGCCGCGTTCGCCGGACTGGCCGCACCGGCCCAGGCCGCGACGGAGAGCAGCTCCACCACGGTCGACTACGCCACCTGGCAGCAGGACTGCCAGACCGTGATGGACCAGGCCCTGCCCTACCTGAAGCAGCGCATCGCCGACGCACAGCCGGGCGAGAAGCAGGCGATCGTCTTCGACATCGACAACACCACGCTGGAGACCGACTTCGGCTTCAGCTACCCCCAGCCGGCCAACAAGCCGGTCCTGAACGTGGCCAGGTACGCCCAGGAGCACGGCGTCTCGCTGTTCTTCGTCACCGCCCGCCCCGGGATCATCTACCTGCCCACCGAGTACAACCTCGAACACGACGGCTACCAGGTCTCCGGCCTCTACGTCCGCGGCTTCCTCGACCTCTTCAAGGACGTCGCCGCCTACAAGACCGCCCAGCGCGTCGACATCGAGAACAAGGGCTACGACATCATCGCGAACATCGGCAACAGCGCCTCCGACCTCTCGGGCGGCCACGCCGACCAGACGTTCAAGCTGCCGGACTACAACGGCCAGTTGTCGTAGTCCGCCGCTAGGCTCCATCCGTTCGCAACGACGTACGGGGGTGGCGGATGGAGCCGGCGGTACTGGGCGGCAAGCTGGCGTCGAGCCTGGTCAGCCAGCTGGTGAAGAAGCTGTTCGTGGCGGACGCACCGGGTGCGGGACTGGTCGACAGGCCGGTGCGGCTGAAGGACCTGGTGTCCTTCCGGGGCGAGAAGCGGGTGCTGGTCGAGAAGGACGTGCACAAGCTCGCCGATCATCTGGTCCAGCAGGCGGTCGACTCGCCCGGTGAGCCGCCCTTCCGGGCCACGGAACAGATCGCGGTCGCCGACGCGCTGGCCCGCAGACTGCTCGCCCTCGGCGATCTCGACATGGACGACGTCCAGGCCGTACAGCTGGGCCACTGCGCACTGGCCGCGAAGCTGACGCACGCGGGACCCGCACCCGACGGCCTCTCCTCCGACGCCTGCTGCTTCCTGGACTCCGCAACGGAGTGGGCCTGCCTGCAGATCCTGGAGTTCTTCACCCGCCGCTCCACCTTTGTCGCCCGCACCCTCGTGGAAGAAGCACGGGCCCTGGCAGAACTCAGGGTCAGAGTCGATGAGCTGCTCGCCCGCTCACCGCGCCCCGACGCCCACGACACCGCCTTCGAACGCCGTTACCGCTCCTACGTCGCCGACCGCCACAACCACATCACCATCTACGGCATCGACCTGCGGGACTCCCCCGACCGGTGGCCGCTCGAAGTGGCCTATCTGAGCCTGGAGGCGACGGCCACCGAGGATCGTCCCGTCCCCGAGGACGGTTCCGATCCGGCCCCTGTCACCCTCCAGCTCCCCGCCGACGGAGCCCTCCGCGCCCAGGACCGGGTCCTGCTGCGCGGCGACGCGGGCTCGGGCAAGACGACACTGGTCCAGTGGCTGGCGGTGACGGCGGCCCGCGAGGGCACGCACATCCCGTACGTCCTCCCGCTGCGCACGCTGATCCGTGCCGCCGGTGCCTTTCCCGCGCCCGCCGCCTTCCTGACCGCCGTCGGCTGCCCGCTGTCCGCCCCGGAGGGCTGGACGGAGCGCGTCCTGTCGGCGGGCCGCGGCCTGATCCTCGTCGACGGTCTGGACGAGATCCCCGAGGCCGACCGCAACCGCGCCCGTGACTGGCTCCGCTCCCTCATCCACGCCTTCCCCGGCAACCGCTGGCTGCTGACCTCCCGCCCCACCGCGGTCCGCTCCGCCTGGCTCGCTTCCGAGGGCTTCGGCGAACTGACCCTGGCCCCCATGCGCCGCGCGGATGTCGCGACGTTCGTGCAACGCTGGCACAGGGCGGCCCAGGCACCGCAGTTCGAGGGCCCGCTCCTCGACTCCCTGCGCACCAAACGCGACCTGGCCCGCCTCGCCACCAACCCCCTGATGTGCGGTCTGATCTGCGCCCTGCACCGGGAGCGGCGCGGCTATCTCCCCACCGGCCGCAAGGAGTTGTACGACGCCGCCCTGGCAATGCTGCTCGCCCGCCGGGACCGGGAGCGGGGCCTGGGAACGGTGGACGAAGCGGAACTGGGCGAGGAGGCCCGGCTGGAGATCCTCCAGCGCCTGGCCTACGCGTTGGTGCTGAGCGGTCGCACCGAGATGGAGGTGGAGACGGCCGAGGGCATCGTGGAGCGCTGCCTGCCGTCGATCGCGCTGCCGGAACGCCGTGCCGACGCACCGACCGTGCTCCGCACCCTGCTTCTGCGCAGTGGCCTGGTCCGTCAACCGGCCGCCGGTGTCATGGACTTCGTCCACCGCACCTTCCAGGACTACCTGGGCGCCCGGTACGCGGTGGCGGAGGGGCACCTGGACGTCCTCGCTAGCCATGCGAACGACACGCAGTGGGAGGACGTGATCCGGATGGCGATGGCCCATGCCAGGCCCAGCGAACGGGCCTGGCTGCTGCGCCAGCTGCTGGCCGGCGACAAGCCGCGGCTGACCCTGCTGGCACTGGCCTGTCTGGAGCATGCGACCGCACTGGATCCGGAGGTACGGGCGGAGGTGGAGTCACGGGCCGCCGCACTGATTCCACCGCGGACGAAGGACGACGCGAAGCTCCTGGCCGAGGCGGGGCCTCTGGTGCTGGAACTGCTACCGGGACCGCAGGCGCTGAGCGCCGAGGAGGCCCGGGGGGTCACGGTGACGGCGTCGCTGCTGGGTACGGAGGACCCGACGGGAGCACTGGGGGTGCTCCGGCGGTACCGGGACCATCAGGACCTCGATGTGCGCAGGCAGTTGGCCGGCACCTGGAGCCGGTTCGACACCGGGGAGTACGCGAGGGAGGTGCTGGACCACCTTCCACGGACGGACCTCTTCCTCCGCGGCGAGTCGCCCGCGGAGCTGAGGGCACTGGCCCACATGCGCCCCTGGCCGGAACTCTCCGTCGCGGGTCCGCACCAGATCCCCGACGTCCTGGCCGCGGTGCCGGCGCCCGGCCTCGTGACATCGCTCAGTCTGTCGGACAACCCCTTTCTCACCGACCTCGGGGTGCTGACGCCCTTCGGCTCGCTCAACCGGCTGTGGATCGATGACTGCCCGGCAGCCACCGGCCTGGAACGACTGGCCGAACTGCCGCTCTCGCTGCTTGGCTGCGGCGGCGTCGCCGACCTGACCGGGATGCGGTTCCTGCGGTCACTGACCAGGATCACCCTGAGCCAGGAGCTCCCGGGCACCGATCTCAGCGAAACCCTGCCGCCGGAGGCGGCCTTGGAGTTCCTCTTCCTCGGCGCGCACAGCACGGACAACACGGGGTTGCGCGGACTCCAGCACTGGACCACGTTGCACACGCTCAGCCTCGGGCCGCTGACCACGGAGCTGACGGTCGCCGACTGGCGGCGGGTCACCGAGCTGCCGGAGCTGACTCGCCTCTATCTGAACGCGAGGATCATCCAGGACTTCCCCCACTCCATCGAGCTGATGCCCGAACTGCCGGGGGTCGAGGAGCTGCGGATCACGTCGATGCACGGTGCCGAGGACCTCGCTCCGCTGGTGCCCCGGCTGCCCGGACTGCGTTCGCTGACCCTGACCAACCGGTCGGGACACACCTTCCCGGTCTCCCGCTTCACAGGGATCTTCCCCGGCGTGGAGCCGCGCCTGGAGTCGCGCTGACAGGCGAGGGGCCGGTGCTTCGGAAAGCACCGGCCCCTCGTCTCGGCTCACCCCGGAGGGCTACGCCTCCTTGCTCAGGTTCGGCCCGGCTCCGCCGGCGGCCTGTTCGATCGGCGGGACGTCGGGGAGGGCCGACTTCTCCTCGCCGCGGAAGGTGAAGGTCGCGGTGTCGCCCTCGCCCTCCGTGTCGACGACCACGATGTGACCGGGGCGCAGCTCGCCGAAGAGGATCTTCTCCGAGAGCGTGTCCTCGATCTCGCGCTGGATCGTGCGACGCAGCGGCCGCGCGCCCAGCACCGGGTCGTAGCCCTTCTTGGACAGCAGTTCCTTGGCGGACTGGGAGAGCTCGATGCCCATGTCCCGGTCCTTCAGGCGCTCGTCCACCTTGCTGATCATCAGGTCGACGATCCGCAGGATGTCCTCCTGCGTCAGCTGCGGGAAGACGACCACGTCGTCGACACGGTTGAGGAACTCGGGCCGGAAGTGCTGCTTGAGCTCGTCCTGGACCTTGTTCTTCATGCGCTCGTAGTTGGTCTTCGTGTCACCCGAGGCCGCGAAGCCCAGGTTGAAGCCCTTGGAGATGTCCCGGGTGCCGAGGTTGGTCGTCATGATGATGACCGTGTTCTTGAAGTCCACGACCCGGCCCTGGGAGTCGGTCAGGCGACCGTCCTCCAGGATCTGCAGCAGGCTGTTGAAGATGTCCGGGTGGGCCTTCTCCACCTCGTCGAAGAGGACGACGGAGAACGGCTTGCGGCGGACCTTCTCGGTCAGCTGGCCGCCCTCCTCGTAGCCCACGTAGCCGGGGGGCGAACCGAAGAGACGCGACACCGTGTGCTTCTCGCTGAACTCCGACATGTCGAGGGAGATCAGCGCGTCCTCGTCACCGAAGAGGAACTCGGCGAGGGCCTTGGACAGCTCGGTCTTACCGACACCGGACGGGCCGGCGAAGATGAACGAACCACCGGGGCGCTTCGGGTCCTTCAGACCGGCACGCGTACGGCGGATCGCCTTCGACAGCGCCTTGACCGCGTCGACCTGGCCGATGACCCGCTTGTGGAGCTCGTCCTCCATGCGCAGCAGACGCGAGGACTCCTCCTCGGTGAGCTTGAAGACCGGGATGCCCGTGGCCGTGGCCAGCACCTCGGCGATCAGCTCGCCGTCGACCTCGGCGACGACGTCCATGTCGCCGGCCTTCCACTCCTTCTCCCGCTTGGCCTTGGCGGCCAGGAGCTGCTTCTCCTTGTCGCGGAGGGAGGCGGCCTTCTCGAAGTCCTGCGAGTCGATCGCGGACTCCTTGTCCCGGCGGACGGCGGCGATCTTCTCGTCGAACTCGCGCAGGTCCGGCGGCGCGGTCATCCGGCGGATGCGCATCCGGGAACCGGCCTCGTCGATCAGGTCGATCGCCTTGTCCGGCAGGAAGCGGTCCGAGATGTAGCGATCGGCCAGGGTGGCGGCCTGGACCAGCGCCTCGTCCGTGATGGAGACCCGGTGGTGGGCCTCGTACCGGTCACGCAGACCCTTGAGGATCTCGATCGTGTGCGGCAGGGACGGCTCGGCGACCTGGATGGGCTGGAAGCGGCGCTCCAGGGCCGCGTCCTTCTCCAGGTGCTTGCGGTACTCGTCCAGGGTGGTGGCACCGATGGTCTGCAGCTCACCGCGGGCCAGCATCGGCTTCAGGATCGAGGCCGCGTCGATGGCGCCCTCGGCGGCACCCGCACCGACCAGCGTGTGCAGCTCGTCGATGAACAGGATGATGTCGCCGCGGGTGCGGATCTCCTTGAGCACCTTCTTCAGGCGCTCCTCGAAGTCACCGCGGTAGCGGGAGCCGGCGACCAGGGCGCCGAGGTCCAGGGTGTAGAGGTGCTTGTCCTTGAGGGTCTCGGGCACCTCGCCCTTGACGATGGCCTGGGCGAGGCCCTCGACGACGGCGGTCTTGCCGACGCCGGGCTCACCGATCAGGACCGGGTTGTTCTTGGTACGGCGGGACAGCACCTGCATGACCCGCTCGATCTCCTTCTCGCGCCCGATGACCGGGTCGAGCTTGGACTCACGGGCGGCCTGGGTGAGGTTCCGGCCGAACTGGTCGAGGACCAGGGACGTCGAGGGGGTGCCCTCGGCAGGGCCGCCGGCGGTGGCGGTCTCCTTGCCCTGGTAGCCGGAGAGCAGCTGGATGACCTGCTGCCGCACCCGGTTGAGATCGGCGCCCAGCTTGACCAGGACCTGGGCGGCGACGCCCTCGCCCTCACGGATCAGGCCGAGCAGGATGTGCTCCGTGCCGATGTAGTTGTGGCCCAGCTGAAGGGCCTCGCGGAGCGACAGCTCCAGGACCTTCTTGGCACGGGGGGTGAAGGGGATGTGCCCGGACGGGGCCTGCTGGCCCTGGCCGATGATCTCCTCGACCTGCTGACGGACCGCCTCAAGCGAAATGCCGAGGCTCTCCAGGGCCTTTGCGGCGACACCCTCACCCTCGTGGATCAGGCCCAGGAGGATGTGCTCGGTGCCGATGTAGTTGTGGTTGAGCATCCGGGCTTCTTCCTGAGCCAGGACGACAACCCGCCGCGCGCGGTCGGTGAACCTCTCGAACATCGTTAATCGCTCCTCAGAGCGGTCAGGCAGTGGGGGGAACTTCCCCTCCCTGTCCTTCCGCAGCTTAGTCCCGCAAGCGGGGACCGCTCATTCCAACTGCCGACACCGTCGATGGCCTCCTGACCCCGAACGCCGACATCTGCTCCAACCCGATGGTGCGAGACGATGTTCCCGCAGGCCAGGCAGTTACCCCTTCCGTCAGTACGCCGATGGCGAACGTGAGACGGCCTCGCCTGCGTGTCGCCCCCTCCCACTAGGGATGTCTTACCCTCAGCGACGGACAGTCCATGCCGCGGCCCCCTGATCCCTCCGCTATGGGCGAACAACCTTGCGTCTCTCCGGACCGCCGCGGATCCCTTCTTCTGGCACCCTGCGCGGTCACACGCACACGAAGCGTAACCCGTACGGTCTCGGCACGGTTGACCCGGCATGGCTGGCACATCGCCTCTGACCGCTTCCACGGTCCCTCACCCCCGTCGTCCGCTCCACTCGGGCGCCCCGCGGCCGGACCGGCTGCGGGACTGGTACGAGAACGATCTGGGGTGGGCGACGGTGCCCGAGGCGCCCGGACAGCCGGTACGGCTGGTGACGGGCGTGCGGTTCGACGTGCTGGAGGTGCCGGCGGGGGCGGGAGTGCGGGCGCTCAGGCATCTGGCGCCGGGCTCTCCGGTGGCGCTCCAGGGCGGCCGGATGCGGCTGCTGGTGGCCGCGGGCGGCGCGGAGGAGCTGCCGGGGCTGCTGGACTGGCTGGAGTGGGGCCCGGCGGCCCTGGACCTCGATCTGCGGGCGCTGGGCGCCGGGGGCGCGATGGACGCGCCGGCCCGGCCGGGTCCGGGCAGGCCCGTACAGGGGGCCGCCGCCTGGTTGCGGCCCCCCGAGTCGGGGTGCGAGGTCGAGGCCTCGCTGCCGACGCTGTCGGCCATGGGGGGCGTCAAGGGCGCCCCCGATCTCGCTCGGCTGGTGGACACGATGGCCACGGAGTGCCACCGCGTCCGGCTGCGGCGCGCGGAACACGGGCCACGGGACAATCAGGCGTTGGCGTCCTCGTAGGCCTGGCGAATCGTCGCGGGAACCCGGCCGCGGTCGTTGACCTCGTAACCGTTCTCCTTGGCCCACGCGCGAATCTGCGCGGTGTCCTGGCTGCCGCCGGAAGCCGCACGGGTCTTTCCGCGTCCGCCCGAAGCGCGGCCACCGGTACGCCGACCGCCCTTGACATAGGGGTCGAGAAGGCCGCGCAGCTTGTCCGCATTGGCGGTCGTGAGATCGATCTCGTACGTCTTGCCGTCCAGCGCGAACGTCACGGTCTCGTCCGCCTCGCCGCCGTCGAGGTCGTCGACAAGAAGGACCTGAACCTTCTGTGCCACCGGTTTTCCTTTCATCGATAACTTCAGGGCCGGGGGTCTGCGGCGTCCGCCGTTTCGCCGCCCCCTGTTATATGCAGTACTGCAGTACGTCGGAAAGCAAACCGCTTTTGCGGGAAAAACACAAACCCCTGGGAGAGGCCGAGGGGCCCGCTCCCGCCCGGAAACGTGCGCGTTTCGGACATAGGCCACCCGGGCAAGGCTGGTTGCCCGTAATAGCGGGCCGATCTCCCGCTCATCTCTGCCCCGACGGCCCTTGTCGAACCTTGTCCGCCACGATCCCTCTCGGCGATCACAGATGCAGAAGCATCCGGCTGTTGCCCAAGGTGTTCGGTTTCACTCGTTCGAGTCCGAGGAACTCCGCGACGCCCTCGTCATAGGAACGCAACAGCTCCGCGTAGACATCGGTGTCCACGGGCGTCTCGCCGATCTCCACGAAGCCGTGCTTCCCGAAGAACTCGACTTCGAAGGTCAGACAGAAAACGCGGCGAACACCGAGCCAGCGCGCGGTCTCCAGCAACTTCTCCAGCAACTGATGACCGACGCCGGCCCCCTTGAGGCTCCGGTTCACCGCGAGAGTGCGTACTTCCGCGAGGTCTTCCCACATCACGTGCAGCGCGCCGCAGCCGACGACCTCGGCGTTGTCGTCGCGTTCGGCGACCCAGAACTCCTGGATGTCCTCGTAAAGCGTCACCGTGGCTTTGTCGAGCAGGATGCGGTCGCGAACGTACGCGTCGAGGAGGCGGCGCACGGCCGGGACATCGCCGGTCCGGGCCCGCCGGACGGTGACGGCTTTTGCGGTGACTTCGGGGCGCATCGCTGACATGAGCGGACGCTATCGCCCCTCGGCGTCCGCCACGGAGCCGGGGTTCTCCCCTTGCGGGGCCTCCCGGTCTTCCCTCTCCCTATCCGGCCCCTGGACGATGCGCACGGCGTCCCGCAGGGCCTGTCGCTGTTCGTCGCTCATCATCCCGAAGAAGGCCACGAGCGCGGCGGCCGGGTTGTCGCTCTGCGACCAGGCGTCGTTCATCAGGGCGGCGGCGTAGGCGGCCCGGGTGGAGACGGCCTCATATCGATAGGCGCGCCCTTCGGCCTCCCGCCGTACCCAGCCCTTCTGATGGAGATTGTCCAAAACGGTCATCACCGTGGTGTAGGCGATGGACCGTTCCTGCTGAAGGTCTTCCAGGACTTCCCGAACGGTCACCGGGCGGTTCCACTTCCACACCCGCGTCATGACCGCGTCTTCGAGTTCTCCCAATGGGCGAGGCACAGCTCAGACAATAGTGGGAGATCCGGTCAATGGCGTGCCGGACGTGCACTTTCACCGGCAAACGCGAACAAAAAGGGCGCACGCCTCGGAAAGCGGGGCGGGAGCGTGGCGCCCGGTACGCCGTACGCCCGGGAGGGCGCGGCGTGGCTCAGACGCCGTCGGCCTTGGTGGCGGCGGCCCGGCGGGCACCCTCGGCGAGGGCGGCGTCGACGGCGGCGTCCTCCTTGGCCTTGGCGGCGCCGCCCTGGGTCTTCACGATCACCCGGACCAGACCGATGAAGAAGGCGGCCATGACGACCGAGGGCAGGAGCGCGGAGACGTAGTCCATGGGTCCAGGGTAGCCAGGGTGCACCGGGCGAAAGGGGCGGGGTGGGCGAACGGGGTGGGCGAACCGCTCCCCGCTCCCGTCCCCCGTCCCCCGTCCTCCGCCGACGCCTCTTCCTCAGCCCGCGACGAGTTGCCGCGGAGGGCCGGACGGCGGCGAGGCCGGGCGGCGGCGGGGGAAGACCTCGCCCGGGGTGGGAATCGGCCGCTTCGGCAGGGTGGGCTCGGGAGTCGCGGGCCGCGGGGCGGGCCGTTCGGCGGGCTTCTCCTTGGGCTTCTTCTCCGACTCCTTGGCCACACCGCCCGGCAGGGCCGTCAATCGGGCCCTGGAGGCCGGTACGGCCCCGGGGGCGAGCCGGGCCCGCACATCGCGCTCGGCGAGGTCCTGGCAGCGGCCGAGCAGGGCGGCGGCAACGGCGTTCCCCCGCAGTGCCCGCAGCGCGGCGAGGTCATCCGGAACGGGCCGGTACCCGGCGCCCAGCGCCTCCTCCAGGAGCGCGAGGTAACCGGCGACGGCCCCCGGCAGCGCGGCACGGTACCGGGCCAGATCCGCCACCAGGAAGGCACGCAGCCGGGCCCCCTCGCACAACGCCTCGTCGAGCGACTCGGCGAGCCGATGACAGTCCTTGACGTCCTCGGCGGAGACGGGGCCGGGGTGAAGGGCGAGGGCGAGAGCACGGCGGAGCACACGCAGCTCCTCCGCACCGAACGCCATGCCGCCGCGGGATCCGTAGGGCGTGGGCATGAACCGAAGATACGCGTAAATCAGACAAACCCGACACAACAAACCCACGCGCCACACCACCGCCACCCACCTGGCCGCCGCCACCACCCGAGGGCACCACACCTCACCCCCGTCCCACCCCCTCCGCCACCTGAGCACGAAGGCCCCGCCGACACCCCCCCGTTCCAGCCCGTCCGGCGCCTCAGCTCGAAGGCCCCGCCAACACCCCGTCCCAACCCCTCCGCCGCCCGAGCCCGAAAGCCCCGCCGACACCCCCCGTTCCAACCCTCCGCCACCTGAGCACGAAGGCCCCGCCGGCACCCCGTTCCAGCCCCTCCGACGCCCGAGCACGAAGGGCCCGCCGGCACCCGTTCCAGCCCGTCCGGCGTTTGAGGACGAGGCCGCAGGCCGATGCGGGGGGCCGGGGGC
>NZ_JBFAXI010000087.1:0-37726 GCF_040680735.1 Streptomyces sp. NPDC051987
GGCCAAACCCCGCCCCCCCGCGGGGGCCGGCCCGGGGGGGGGCGACGGGGGATACGAGGAGAGGGGCAGCGGGGACTTGGCCCTTCTCCTCGAGTCAGGGGGGCGGCTCAGCCCATTTCCTCCAGGGACTTGCCCTTCGTCTCCTTGACGTACTTGAGGACGAACGGGATGGAGAGGGCCGCGAAGACCGTGTAGATCACGTAGGTGCCGGAGAGGTTCCAGTCGGCCAGCGACGGGAAGCTCGCGGTGATGGCCCAGTTGGCGATCCACTGCGCGGAGGCGGCCACGCCCAGGGCGGCGGCGCGGATCCGGTTCGGGAACATCTCGCCGAGGAAGACCCAGACGACCACACCCCAGGACAGGGCGAAGAAGAGGACGAAGACGTGGGCGGCGATCAGGGCGATCCAGCCCTGCGTGGCCGGCAGCTTCCCGTCGACGAGGTCGTAGGAGAAGGCCCAGGCCTCCAGGGCGAGGCCGACGACCATGCCGACCGACCCTATGAGCGCCAGCGGCTTGCGGCCGACGCGGTCCACGAAGATCATCGCGATCACGGTGCCGATGATGTTGATGATCGACGTCGTGAAGGAGTAGAAGAACGAGTCCGTCGGGTCGACGCCCACCGACTGCCACAGCGTGGAGGAGTAGTAGAACGCGACGTTGATGCCGACGAACTGCTGGAAGACCGAGAGGCCGATGCCGATCCAGACGATCGGCTTGAAGAAGAACGAGCCGCCGAGCAGGTCCTTGAACGTCGACTTGTGCTCGCTCTTCATCGCGTGCTCGATCTCGGCGACCCGGGCGTCCAGGTCGGCGTTCTTGCCCTCGACCTCTTCGAGGATCGCGCGGGCGCGCTCCCGCTTGCCGACGGAGAGCAGGAAGCGGGGGGACTCGGGGATCGCGAAGGAGAGCAGGCCGTAGAGGACGGCCGGGATCACCATCACGCCGAGCATGACCTGCCAGGCCTCCAGGCCCATCAGCTTGCCCCGCTGGTCACCGCCGGCGGCGTTGAGCAGACCCCAGTTGACCAGCTGTGAGATGGCGATGCCGACGACGATCGCGGCCTGCTGGAAGGAGCCGAGGCGGCCGCGGTAGGCGGGCGGGGCCACCTCCGCGATGTAGGCGGGGCCGATGACGGAGGCCATGCCGATGGCGAAGCCGCCGATGATCCGCCAGAGCGCGCGGTCCCAGAGGTCGAAGGGCAGCGCCGAGCCCACGGCGCTGATGGTGAACAGCACGGCCGCGATCTGCATGCAGCGGATACGGCCGATCCGGTCGGCTGTCCGGCCCGCGGTCGCGGCGCCGATGGCGCAGCCGATCAGGGCGACGGCGATGACCTGGGCGAGGGCCGCCGACCCGATGTCGTAGCGGCTGCGGATCGCCTCGACGGCACCGTTGATGACCGAGCTGTCGTAGCCGAACAGAAAACCGCCCATCGCGGCCGCCGCCGCGATGAAGATGACGTGCCCCAGGTGATCGGGGTGAGCCGTCCCGGCTGCTGACTGGGGTGCCTGCGTAGTGCTGGTCACAAGAAACTCCTCGGGCCACCGGCAACGCTGCCGGGGTGGGGGTGAGCCCTCTCAGGTCCTCATACCTGAAGGTAAAAGCAACGTTGCAGAGACTATGCCTTCAAGTTTCGAAGTCAATAGCGGATGCAGTGTGAAGTTGCAGATACCACGCAAGGAAAATGCGTTCAATTCTTGAAGGATGGTGGGGTGACACCCCTCCAAGGGGGCACAGGGGGAACTGCGCGACCAGCCACAACGGCGCCGCGCTCGGACCGTCGGCCAGGACCCCGTGTCAGCGAAGCCGCTGGCTGATGACCTTCGACACACCGTCGCCCTGCATGGAGACGCCGTACAGCGCGTCGGCGACCTCCATCGTGCGCTTCTGGTGCGTGATCACGATGAGCTGGGACGACTCCTGGAGCTCCTGCATGATGCGGATCAGCCGCTGCAGGTTGGTGTCGTCCAGGGCCGCCTCGACCTCGTCCATGACGTAGAACGGGCTGGGGCGGGCCTTGAAGATCGACACCAGCATCGCGACCGCGGTCAGCGAGCGTTCGCCGCCGGACAGCAGGGAGAGCCGCTTGACCTTCTTGCCCGGCGGGCGGGCCTCGACGTCCACACCCGTGGTGAGCATGTTGTCGGGGTCGGTGAGGATCAGCCGCCCTTCACCGCCCGGGAAGAGACGGCTGAAGACGCCCTCGAACTCCCTCGCCGTGTCCCGGTACGCCTCCGTGAAGACCTGTTCGACACGTTCGTCGACCTCCTTCACGACCTGCAGCAGGTCGGCGCGGGTCTTCTTCAGGTCCTCCAGCTGCTCACTGAGGAACTTGTGCCGCTCCTCAAGGGCCGCGAACTCCTCCAGGGCCAGCGGGTTCACCTTGCCGAGCTGCTGGTAGGCCCGCTCGGCCGCCTTGAGCCGGCGTTCCTGCTCGGCCCGGTGGAAGGGCTTGGGCTGGTTGCGCGGGTGCTCGGGGTCGTCCGGCAGCACCTCGCCTTCGGCGGCGGGCGAGGGCGGCACGAGCTGGTGCGGACCGTACTCCTCGACGAGCCCCGCCGGTTCGACACCGAGCTCCTCCAGCGCCTTGGCCTCCAGCTGCTCGATCCGCAGCCGCTTCTCCGCTCCGAGTACCTCGCCTCGGTGAACTGAATCCGTGAGTTTGTCGAGCTCCGCCTTGAGGTCGCGGCCGGTGCTGCGGGCGGCGGCCAGTTCCTGCTCGCGGTGGGCCTTGGCGGCCTCGGCCGCTCCGCGTTCCCGCTCCGCCCGGCCGACCGAGACCTCGACGTGCGCGAGCAGTTGCCGCGCGCCGGCGGCGACGGCCTCCGCGACCGCCGCCTCGTGGCGCAGCCGGGCCCGGCGCTGTTCGGCACGCGCGCGTGCCTCGCGTTCCGCGCGGGCGGCGCGGTCGAGGGAGTCGGCACGGCCGGCCAGACCCTTGACCCGCTCCTCGTGGGTACGGACCTGGAGGCGGGCCTCCATCTCGGTCTGGCGGGCGTTGGCGCCGTCGGCGGCGAGCCGGTCCCGTGCGGAGGTGTCGGGTTCCTCCTCGACGGGCATCTCCTCGGCCACGGCGAGGCGCTCGGCGAGGATCTCGACCTCTTCGAGGGCCTTGTCGAGGGCGTCCTGGGCGCGGGCGGCGGCCGCGGTGGAGCGTTCCGCCTCGCCTGCCGCGCCGCGCGCCTGTCCGGCGAGGCGGCCGAGCTGCTGGGCGACCGCCGACTTCTCACGGTCGGCGGCGCGGCGCCGCTCGGCCAGCTCCTCGACGAGCGCCGCGCACTCCCTGCGCCGCTCCTCCGCCGCGTGCTGGGCCTCGGCCAGCTCCTCGCAGCGGACGGCCAGCTCTTCGAGTTCGGCGGCGGCCTCGTCCACGGAGGCCTGTACTTCGAGCAGGCTGGGCGCACCGGCGGAGCCGCCGTGGGCGAAGTGGGCGCCGAGGAGGTCGCCTTCGGCGGTGACGGCGGTGAGGTGGGGGTGGTGGTGGACGAGGTCTTCGGCGGCCTCAAGGGTGTCGACGACGACGATGCCGTGCAGGAGGCGGCGGACGGCGGGCATGAGGTCGGCGGGGCCGCGGACCAGGTCGGAGGCGAGGTGCAGTGAGGGGGGCGTCGTGGCAGGTCGTCGGTCGTCCGCCGCGCCGTCGTGGCTCGTCGCGCCGTTCCCCGCGCCCCCTCGGGGCACTGCCTCGGCACCCGCGATTCCGGCTGCGGGGGCGTCGTGGCTCGTCGCGCCGTTCCCCGCGCCTCCTCGGGGCACTGCCCCGGCACCCGCGATTCCGGCTGCGGGTACGTCGTGGCTCGTCGCGCCGTTCCCCGCGCCCCCTTGGGGCGCTGCCTCGGCGTCGGCGATTGTGGTTGTGGGGGCGTCGTAGCCGGTCGGGACGGCTTGGGGGGCTTCAGGGGGTGCCGCCAGCAGGAGGGCTGCTCTGCCGCCGTCCTGTTTGCGCAGGAGGCGGATGGCGTCGGCTGCGGATGCCGGGGTGGCCACGGCGATGGCGTCCGCGGCCGTGCCGAAGGCTGCTGCCAGGGCGGTCTCGTGGCCCGGGGTGACCGTGAGGAGTTCTGCCGCGGGGCCCAGGATGCCGGTGAGGCGGTCCCGGGCGCCGAGCAGTATGCCCGTGCCGTCCTTGCGGCGCAGGCCCAGCGCCAGCGCCTCGTGGCGGGCCTGGGTCGCCGCGCGCTCGCGTTCCGCCGTGGTGACCGCCTCGCGGGCCGCGGTCAGGGCCGCCTCGGCCTCGGTGAGGCGGTGCCTGGCCTGGTCGTGCTGTGCGGCCAGTTCCTCGTCGCCGGCGTCGAGGCCGTCGACCTCCGCCTTCAGCGCCTCGTACTCCTCCTGCGCCGAGACCGCCCGCTCCTGGGCCTCGTCGCGGGCGGCGGCCAGCCGGTCGATCTCGGCCTGGGCGGACGCGGCGCGGGAGCGGGCCGCCCCCACCTGGCCGTTCAGCCGGGCCAGGCTCTCGCGGCGGTCGGCGATGGAGCGGGCGACGTCCTTCAGGCGCCGCTCCTCAAGGGCGAGCGCACGCTCCAGCTCGGCGCGGTGGGCGACGGTGTCGTCCAGGGCGTGCTGGGCCGCCTCCAGGGAGGCCTCCAGCTCGGCCTCCTGCTCGCGGATGCGGTGGGCCTCGCGCTCCATGTCCTCGGGGTCGCGGCCGCGCCGTTCCTCGGGGGGCGCGGAGGTGGCGCTCTTCACCCGGGCGTCGGCCAGCGAGATGGTGCCGCGGACGCGTTCGGCGAGCTGGGAGAGCTCGTACCAGGTCTGCTGGGCCCGCTGCAGGCGCGGGGTGAGCTGCCGTACCTCGTCCTCCAGGAGGGCCTCCCGCTGGAGAGCCTTCTTCAGCTCCTGCTCGGCGGCTTCCTTGCGTTCCTTGAGGGCGGCCTCGTCGGCGATCTCGGTCTGGAGCGCGTTGCGCAGCCGTACGAGGTCGTCGGCGAGCAGGCGCAGGCGGGCGTCGCGCAGGTCCGCCTGGATGACGGCTGCCCGGCGTGCGACCGCGGCCTGCCGGCCGAGCGGCTTGAGCTGGCGGCGGAGCTCGTCGGTCAGGTCCTGGACGCGGGCCAGGTTCGCCTGCATCGCGTCCAGCTTGCGCAGCGCCTTCTCCTTGCGCTTGCGGTGCTTGAGGACGCCGGCCGCCTCCTCGATGAAGGCGCGGCGGCCCATCGGGTCCGCGTGCAGGACGGAGTCGAGCTGGCCCTGGCCGACGATGACGTGCATCTCGCGGCCGATGCCGGAGTCGGAGAGGAGTTCCTGGATGTCCAGGAGGCGGCAGGTGTCGCCGTTGATCTGGTACTCGCTGCCGCCGTTGCGGAACATGATCCGCGTGATGGTGACCTCGGCGTACTCGATGGGCAGGGCGCCGTCGGAGTTGTCGATGGTCAGGGACACCTCGGCGCGGCCCAGCGGCGGGCGGCCGGTGGTGCCGGCGAAGATGACGTCCTCCATCTTGCCGCCGCGCAGTGACTTGGCGCTGTGCTCGCCCATGACCCAGGTGAGCGCGTCCACCACGTTGGACTTGCCCGAGCCGTTCGGACCGACGACGCACGTGATCCCCGGCTCGAACCGGAGCGTGGTCGCCGAGGCGAACGACTTGAACCCGCGGAGGGTCAGGGCCTTGAGGTGCACGCCGTGGGACTCTACCCGGCGGCGCTACCGCACTCCACGAAGCCTCGCAACCGCGCGGTTTCGCGGATGAACACGCAGGGCACACCAGACGTTAAAGAAGGTGAAAGGATGCGCGGGGCTGGAAGGTCCGGCTCGGGCTCGGGGGCAAGAAAGAAGGGACGCCGGTGGCGTCCCTTGCAAATCTTGACAACTCAAGCGGTTGATATGGGCTGCCCAACCACTGCATGTGCTGTCGTGGAGCGATGCAGCGATCAGGTGAGCGCAGGCTCCGCCTGGTGTGCGTCGATGCTCTCCATGATCCTGTCGTGAGAAGCGGCAGCCGTCAGCGCGTCGTTCTCGGCCTGGATCCGTACGAGCTCGGATTCGAGGTCCTGGACACGCTGCTGGAGCCGTCGCATCTCGGCGAGGAGTCGCGGGTCGGAGCCGCCGACGTAACCGAGAAGCGCCTTTGCCATGATGGATGGTCCTCCACACTGAGTGACCGACCGAAGCGGTGTGGGTCGTGAGGGATCGCACCCGCGGTGCTTGGCACATCCGAGTGTTGCTCGACTGTTGCGCCATGCCAAACAACTAAGGTGCGCGGGGCTTTCAGCGTCTCACCAAAAAGTTTGACGGTCAACACGATCACGCCCCGTATTGGCGGGCGAACCCGCGGTCGGGCGGCCCTGGCCGGGCGGCACTGCGACTGCCGCGGGGCCCTCAGGGCGTGGCATCAGCTGTAAGTGCGGAGCCTGCCACGACCCGCGGTTCTTGGCAACCACCAGGCCCTTTCTGCTCGGGGCACATGCCGGTGGCAGTTCGCTCCGCGTGCGCCGCGCGGCCGCACGGCGCGGGATCAGCGGATGGCGAAGCCGTCGTAGCCGCCCCGTGGTGTGTCCCAGATCTCGGTGACACCCTCGACCCTCCCGGGCGTGTCACCGCCCTGGAGCCAGCCGAGGAGTCCTTCGCAGCCCGCCCGGGAGCCCTCCGCGACCACCTGGACGCGGCCGTCGCCCAGATTGAGAGCAAAACCACTCAGGCCCCCGATCTCCAGTGCCTTGGCCCGCGTGAACCAGCGGAAACCCACACCCTGCACGCGTCCACGGACCCAGGCGACCAGTCGCACATCCTCGCTCATGGGTGCAACCTAACCGGCCAATGTCACTCGGGGCACTTCCTCCCGCAGTGGTTTGGGGTACCGTCCCCACCCAAACGATTCTCATCTGAAACTCACTCGATCGAGTGGGTCCGGTTGACCAGAAGGAGTCATCGGCCACAGCGGCCCCTGGTCGACCCCGACCGCGAGGACGAGGGAAGAGGGCAAGGACATGGGCCGCCACCGACGCCACGCCGCCGGCCGCGCCGCCACGGGCCGCGCCACGGAGACCACGGAGAACCGCGGCTCCTCCCCGGGCGGCCGGGGCCTCCAGGACTCGTACGCGGGCCTCCGCCACGGCACGGGCACGGCGGCCTACCTGCGTCAGGAGCAGTACGCCGACACCGAGGCGCGCAGCTCGGCCTACCTGTTCGCGAGCGAGGACGACTTCGCCCGCTTCATGAGCCCCGCCGGGTACCCGGCCGAGGAGTTCGCCCCGGCCGGCGGCTCCCCCTCGGGCGGTGGGCACCGGCGGCGGAAGAAGTCGGGGCGCCCCGTGGCCACCGGGCTGCTCGGGGTCTCCGCCGCCGTCGCCATCGGCACCGTCGCGGTGGCCACCGGCGTGGTGCCGGGCCTGGAGAGCTACCGGCTCGGCGGCGACAGCAGCACGACCGGCGGCGAGCGGGTGCAGGCCGGCGGCGCGCCCGGCAACACGGCCGCCGAGCAGGGCGGCACCTCGGGCAGCGCCGAGGGCCGCGGCACCGGCTCGTCGACCAGCCGGGACACCCGGCGCCCCGTCTCGCCCACGCCGACGGCGTCCGCCTCGAAGTCCGCCGCCTCCGCCGCCCCCGCGTCCGACTCCGCGTCGCCCGCCCCGGCGAAGACGCCGGCCGGGAAGCCGGCGCCCACCGCCACGCCCTCCACGGAGCCGACGGCCACCCCGAGCCGGACGGCCACCAAGGCGCCGGTGCGGACCGCGACACCGGTCGCCTCCGCGGACGAGGCCGCCGTCGAGGCCGAGGTGCTGAAGCTGGTGAACGAGGAGCGGGCCAAGGTCGGCTGCAGCGCGCTGTCGGCGAACCCATCGCTGACCGGGCTGGCCGAGGCGTTCAGCGACGACATGGCAGCGCGGGACTTCTTCGACCACACCGATCCCGACGGCAACACTCCGTGGGACCGGGCCGCGGCGGCCGGAATATCCGACCTCGGCGGCGAGAACATAGCCCGCGGCCAGGCCACCGCCCAGGACGTCATGGACGCCTGGATGAACAGCGAGGGCCACCGGGCCAACATCCTGAACTGCGACTTCAAGACGCTCGGGGTCGGGGTGCACCTGGGCGACGGCGGCCCGTGGTGGACGCAGGACTTCGGGTACTAGCCGGCAGACTGCGGCGATCAGTGCGCTAACCAACAGTTAGCGCACCCTGTCGGTTAGCGTCGTGCTCCCTTAGGCTTGACGCATGACCATCACCCAGGACAGCGTCGCGGAGCCGCAGCCGCAGCCGCAGCCGCAGCCGCCGTACGACGTCTTCGCCCGGGCCTGTCCCTCCCGCACCACCCTTGAACACGTCATGGGCCGCTGGGGCGGGCTCACCCTGAGCGCGCTGCACGAGGGGTCGTTCCGGTTCAACGAGCTGCGCCGGCGCGTGGACGGCGTCAGCGAGAAGATGCTCTCCCAGACGCTCCAGGCACTGGAGCGCGACGGCCTGGTGCACCGGGAGGCGCAGCCGACCAACCCGCCGCGCGTCGACTACGAGCTCACCCCGCTCGGCCACGAGGTCGCCGAGCGCCTCCTGGCCGTCGTCCACTTCGTGGAGAGCAGGATGGACGAGGTGCTGGCCGCCCGCGAGCGCTACGACGAGACGCGCGGCGCCCGCTGACACGTCGGGCAGAAGTAGCTGGACCGGTTCATCCAGGGCCGCCTGCGCATCGGCGTACCGCACCGCCGGCAGGGCAGCCCCTCGCGGCCGTAGGCGTCCAGTGAGCGGTCGAAGTACCCCGACTCGCCGTTGACGTTGACGTACAGGCTGTCGAAGCTGGTGCCGCCTACGGCCAGGGCCGCGTTCATCACGTCCCGCACGTGGCCGAGGAGTTCGGCGGTGCGGGGGCGGGTGAAGCCGGCCGTCGGCAGCTCGTAGTGGACGCGGGCGCGCCACAGTGCCTCGTCGGCGTAGATGTTGCCGACTCCGCTGATCAACGACTGGTCGAGGAGCGCCCTCTTGATGGTGGTCCGCTTCCGGCGCAGGGCCTGGTGGAAGGCCTCGTCGTCGAACAGCGGGTCGAGGGGGTCGCGCGCGATGTGCGCGATGACGTCCGGCAGCCCGTCGGGGGTGTTGTCGTGCAACGACAGTCCGCCGAAGGTGCGTTGGTCGACGAACCGGAGTTCCGTACCCAGGCCGTCGGCGAACCTGACGCGGATGCGCAGGTGCTTCTCCTCGGCCGCCTCGTGCGGCTGGACCAGCAGCTGACCGCTCATGCCGAGGTGCGCGAGGACCGACTGGTTGGTGTCCTCCAACGGCAGCCACAGGTACTTGCCGCGTCGGCTCGGGATGCCGACGCGGTGTCCCTTGAGCCGGTGCGTGAAGTCGTCGGCGCCGGCCAGGTGCCGGCGTACGGCACGCGGGTGCAGGACCTCGGCCTCGGCCACCACGCGATGGGCGACCCACCGCTCCAGGCCGCGCCGTACGACCTCCACCTCGGGCAGTTCAGGCATCGGGGCTCCCGGGAAGGACCATGGAAGACAAGACCATGGAAGACTCCGAGCGCCCGCCCCTTCGACTGCCGGGTGCGGGCGCTCGGACTGTGCTGTTCTGACTGTGCTGTTCTGACTGTGCTGTTCTGACTGAGCTGTTCTGGCAGTGCTGTTCGTCAGGCGGAGGCGGCGGACGACGACGAGTCGTCGTCCTGCTCGGCCTCGGCTGCGGCCGCCTGCTCGGCTGCCGCGGCCTTGGCACGCTCGTCCGCGGCGGCGCGGATGGCGCGCCAGGCGGACTCGGCGGCCTGCTGCTCCGCCTCCTTCTTGCTGCGGCCGGTGCCGGTGCCGTACGAGACGCCTCCGACGCGGGCGGCAGCAGTGAAGGTCTTCTCGTGGTCGGGGCCGGTCTCCGTGACCAGGTACTCGGGCACGCCGAGGCCCTCCGTCGCGGTGAGCTCCTGGAGACTGGTCTTCCAGTCCAGGCCGGCTCCGAGGTTCGAGGACTTCTCGATCAGCGGGTCGAAGAGCCGGTGCACCAGCTCGGACGCCGAGTCGAGGCCCTGGTCGAGATAGACCGCGCCGATCACCGCTTCCAGGGTGTCGGCGAGGATGGACGCCTTGTCCCGGCCGCCCGTGCCCTCTTCACCCCGGCCGAGCCGGATGAAGGAACCCAGGTCGAGACCGCGGCCCACCTCCGCGAGCGCACGCGAGTTCACCACCGCGGCCCGCAGCTTGGCCAGCTGGCCCTCGGGCAGGTCGGGGTGGGTCTTGTACAGCGTGTCCGTGACGACGAGACCGAGGACGGAGTCACCGAGGAACTCCAGCCGCTCATTCGTCGGCAGACCGCCGTTCTCGTACGCGTAGGAACGGTGGGTCAGCGCACGCACCAGAAGGGCGGACTCAAGCTTGTAGCCGAGCCGCCCTTCCAGAAGCGTGTGGGACGAGGCCGTGCTGTCCGCCTTCTTCTTGGCGGTTGGGTCCGCCTTGGGCTCATCGCCCTTCTTTGGACTGGACACAGTGCCTCTCACCTGGCCGCTCAGACTTCGAGGACCTGGCGCTTGTTGTAGGTGCCGCAAGACGGGCACGCGATGTGCTGCTGCTTGGGCTCGTGGCAGCGCTCGCACGCAACCAGGGTGGGGACCGCAGCCTTCCACTGCGACCGGCGGTGGCGCGTGTTGCTGCGCGACATCTTCCGCTTCGGAACAGCCACGGCTACTTCTCCTGCTTCTCGTCGACGCCCGCTTCCGCGTCAGCGCCGCTCATCTCGTCCTTCTCGCCGTCCTTCATGGAACCGGCGAGTCCCTGCAAAGCCGCCCAACGGATGTCGACGGCGTCATGGTGGTGGTCCGGGTCGTCCGTGAGCCGGGCTCCGCACTCGGAGCACAGGCCCAGGCAGTCGTCCTGGCACACCGGCTGCATCGGCAGTGCGAGCACCACCGCATCACGCAGCACGGGTTCGAGGTCGAACAGGCCGTCCTCGATGAAGAACCTGTCCTCGTCGTCCTCGGCGTCGTCGCCCGGTTCCGCGATCACGCGGCCCCGGTCGTCGGCGTCAGGGTACGAGAACAGTTCCTGGAAGTCCGCTTCGAGCTCCTGCTCGACCGGCTCCAGACACCTTACGCACTCCCCCTCGGCCTGTGCACGGGCGGTGCCTGTGACGAGCACACCTTCCATGACCGACTCGAGCCGGAGTTCGAGCTCCACCGGGGCGCCCTGCGGCACTCCGATGACCCCCTTGATCCCGAAGTCCTCGGGAGCGTCGACCGTGCGGGTCAGGCGCTGCAGCGCACCGGGACGCCGCCCCAGCTCGTGCGTGTCGAACACGAACGGGTTGCGGTGGTCGAGACGCGCGTGAGGAGCCATTCCTGCTTTCGATCTTCGAGTTCAGAGGGACGCCGTCCGGAGATGTCTCCGGGCAGCGTGGATCGCGGACGTAGACGCGACCGAAGAGCCAGGATACTGGACCTTTCGCTGTCGGCCCAATCCGCCGGTCCTGGGCTGTCTTCCGCCCGGTCCTACAGGCCCCGGCCCTGCTCGTAGGCGCGCAACTGCTCCGGCGTGATCATGCCGGTGTCGAAGAGGCTGGTCTCGTCGAGCGCGTACGACTGGTGCTGCTGGTGCTGGGCCGCCGGCTGCTGCTGGGGGTCGTAGACGGGCTGCTGGCCGGTGTCGTAGCCCTGGTAGGCGGCCGCCGCGTAGGGATCGGCCTGCTGGTAGCCGTAGGGGTCCTGCTGGTAGCCGTACGCGTCCTGCTGGGCGTAGACGGGCTGCTGCTGGGGGTAGCCGTACGGATCCTGCGCCCCTGGCTGCTGCGGGGGCTGCTGGTCGTACTGCGGCTGCTGCGGGGACTGCGCGGCGGCGGGCTGCTCGGCCTGGGCCGCCCGTTGGTCCTGGTCGGCGAGGGCCGCGAGGTCGGCCAGGTAGTCGGCGTCGCTGGAGTGCTGGAAGGTCGTGGTGTCGTCGGCGAGGGCGCCGAGGTCGTCGGTGGCGATCCGGCCGTGCAGCTTGGCGCGGCCCTTGCCGACCGCTTCCAGGGTCTTGGCGAGGACCGCCTCGAAGGCGCCGAGCTTGGCGTCGACGTACGCGTCGGCGTCCCGGCGCAGGGTCTCGGGGTCGTGGCTGCGCTCGGGGGCGTCCTCGTCCTCGTAGCCCTGCTCGTCCAGGCCGGGGCCGGTGCCGAGCAGCTTCTCGCGGCCGCGGCCGACCGAGCCGAGGGTCTTGGTGAGGACGACCTCGAAGTTGGCGAGCTTGGAGTCGACGTAGTCGTCGGCCTCGGCGCGGACCTCCTCGGCCTCCTGGCGGGCCTCGGCGAGGATCCGGTCGGCCTCGGCCTGCGAGCGGCGGGCCACCTCGGTGTCGGAGATCAGCGAGCCGCGCTCGGCGTGCGCGGTCTCGATGATCCGCTCGGCCTCCATCCGGGCCTGCTCGACCATCTGGTCCCGGTCGCCGATCAGCTCCTGGGCCTGCGCGAGGGAGCCGGGCAGCGCCTGGCGCAGCTCTTCGAGCATCGCGAGCAGCTCGGCGCGGTTGACCACGCACGATGCCGACATGGGCATGGACCGGGCGCCGGAGACCGCGCTCACGATGTCGTCGAGCTTCTTCTGCACGTCCACCTGTGCTCGCCACTCTCTACAGCTGGGTTGGAGACGGACGGGACGACTGTAGCCCCATCAGTCCTTACCGAGACGCTTGTTGAGGGCCTCCAGCACGGCCGGCGGAACCAGGTGGGCGATGTCGCCGCCCCACTGGGCCACTTCCTTGACCAATGAGGAGGAGAGGAAACTGTAGGTCGGGTTGGTCGGCACGAACAGCGTCTCGACACCCGACAGGCCGTTGTTCATCTGGGCCATCTGCAGCTCGTAGTCGAAGTCGCTGACGGCCCGCAGGCCCTTGACGATCGCGGGGATGTCGCGCTGCTTGCAGAAGTCGACGAGGAGGCCGTGGAAGGACTCGACCCGGACGTTGCCGTAGTCGGCGGTGACCGTGCGGATCAGGTCGATCCGCTCGTCGATCTCGAACAGGCCCTTCTTGGACTTGTTGATCATCACCGCGACGTAGACCTCGTCGTACAGACGGGACGCGCGGGCAATGATGTCGAGGTGTCCGTTGGTGATGGGGTCGAACGACCCGGGACAGACGGCGCGGCGCACTAGTGATCCCTCGCTCTCCGGTCCGGTCATCGTGCGTCTTCGCACGTAGCGGCGGCGCGACCGTACCAAAACGTTCCCTCGCCGTAGCGACGGGACCGGAGGGCCTCGAAGCCGGCCGGCCAGTGGAAATCGCCGCCTCTGGTGCTGCGCTCCACGGTGACGATCGCCTCCGGCGCTAGCCAGCCCCCCGAGTGGAGTGTGAGGAGAATCTCCCGAAGATCGTGATCTGCGACGGCGTAGGGCGGGTCGAGGAAGACGAGGTCGTACGGCTGGGCGGGCGCCGGGGTCTGGATGACCTGCTCGGCCCTGGCCGCCCGCACCTCGGCGCCGGGGAGGCCGAGGTTCTTCACGTTCTCCCGCACCACGCGGGCGGCTCTCGCGTCGGCCTCCACCAGGAGGGTGTGGGCCGCACCCCGGGAGAGTGCCTCCAGGCCCACGGCGCCCGAGCCCGCGTAGAGGTCGAGGACGCGTTCGCCGTCCAGGGGGCCGCCGAGGAGGGACTGCCAGGTGGAGAAGAGGGCTTCGCGTGCGCGGTCGGAGGTGGGCCGGGTTCCTGTGCCGGGCGGTACGGAGAGGCGCCGTCCGCCTGCCTGGCCGGCGATCACGCGGGTCATCTCGAATCCTCGGTCGGGGGTTTCCGGGGTGGTTACGGATTCAGTCTGGCAGCAGGTGCGTGCGGGGTGCTCGCGCCCACGCGGCGGAGCCGCACATCGACACGGCCCCGCGCCCCTTTCGGGGCGTGGTTGCTCAGCCCTTTTCCAGGTACTGCTCCCTCTCCTCGTCCAGGAGGGCGTCCAGGGCCGTTCTCAGGCCCGGGAGGTCGGTCAGCTCGGGGTCGCGGGCCACCAGCGCCGTCGCCTCCTCCCGCGCCTCCGCGATGATCTCCTCGTCGTCGATCACCGCGAGGACGCGGAGGCTGGAGCGGGCGCCCGACTGGGCCTGGCCCAGGACGTCGCCCTCTCTGCGCTGTTCCAGGTCGAGGCGGGAGAGCTCGAAGCCGTCCAGGGTGGAGGCGACCGCCGTGAGGCGCTGGCGGGCGGGGCTCGCCTCCGGCATCTCCGTGACCAGGAGGCACAGGCCCGGCGCCGAGCCGCGGCCCACCCGGCCGCGCAGCTGGTGGAGCTGGGAGACGCCGAAGCGGTCGGCGTCCATGATGACCATGGCGGTGGCGTTCGGGACGTTCACGCCGACCTCGATGACCGTGGTGGCCACCAGGACGTGGGTGTCGCCCGCGGCGAAGCGGCGCATCACCGCGTCCTTGTCGTCGGGGTGCATCCGGCCGTGCAGGACCTCGACCGTGAGGCCGCTCAGCGGGCCCCTGGCGAGGTGGTCGGCCACCTCCAGGACGGCCAGCGGGGGGCGCTTCTCCGCCTCGTCCTCGGCGGTCTTCCTCGCCTTCTTCGGATCGTCCTCCTCGTCGCCGATGCGGGGGCAGACGACGTAGGCCTGGTGGCCGTTGCCGACCTCCTCCCTGACCCGCTCCCAGGCGCGGGCCAGGAAGTGGGGCTTGTCGGCGGCCGGGACGACGTGGGTGGCGATCGGGGAGCGGCCGGCCGGGAGCTGGTCCAGGACGGAGGTCTCCAGGTCGCCGAAGACCGTCATCGCGACCGTGCGGGGGATGGGGGTGGCGGTCATGACGAGGAGGTGGGGCGGCTGCTTTCCCTTGCCGCGCAGGGCGTCCCGCTGCTCGACGCCGAAGCGGTGCTGCTCGTCCACCACGACCAGGCCCAGGTCGTGGAACTGGACCTTGTCCTCGATGAGCGCGTGCGTGCCGATCACGATGCCCGCCTCGCCCGTGGCCAGGTCCAGCATGGCCTGGCGGCGGGCGGCCGTGCCCATCGAGCCGGTGAGGAGGACGACCTTAGTGGCGTGCTCCGCCCCGCCGAGCATGCCGCCCTCGGCCAGCTCGCCCATCATCTCGGTGATCGAGCGGTGGTGCTGCTGGGCCAGGACCTCGGTGGGGGCGAGCATGGCCGCCTGACCGCCCGTGTCGACGACGGCGAGCATGGCGCGGAGCGCGACCAGGGTTTTGCCCGAACCGACCTCGCCCTGGAGGAGCCGGTGCATCGGATGCTCCGTCGCCAGGTCGTCGAAGATCTCCTTCGAGACCTTGCGCTGGCCGTCCGTGAGCGTGAAGGGGAGCCGGTCGTCGAAGGCCGTCAGGAGGCCGTCGGGGGCCGGTTCGCGGGCCACCGCCGGGAGCAGGGCGTCGGTGTGGCGGCGGCGGGCCAGGGCGACCTGGAGGACGAACGCCTCGTCCCACTTGAGGCGGTCGCGGGCGGCCGCGATGTCCGCCTTGGTGTGCGGGCGGTGGATCTTGAGGAGGGCCTCGGGGAGGGAGATCAGGCCGCGGCCCTCGCGGAGCGCCGGCGGGAGGGGGTCCAGGGCCTCCTGGGCGCTGGGCAGGACCGTCTGGACGGCCTTGCCGATCTTCCAGGACTCCAGTTTGGCGGTGGCCGGGTAGAGCGGGATCAGGGCTCCGGCCCAGGTCTCCACGGATTCGGCCGGGTCCTCGCCGCGCAGCAGTTCGTAGGCCGGGTGGGCCAGTTGCAGGCGACGGTTGAAGACCGAGACCTTGCCGGCGAACATCGCCCGGGTGCCGGGCAGGAGTTCCTTGTGGGGCTTGTGCACGCCGTTGCCGAAGAAGACCAGTTGGAGCCGGCCGCTGCCGTCGGTGATCGTGACCTCCAGGCGCTGGCCCTTGCCGCGGGGCGCCTTGGCGGAGGCGAAGGTGTGCAGGCGGGCGTCGGCGACCATGGCGACCACCGTGACGTGCTCGTCCATCGGGAGGTCGGCGAGGTGGGTGAGCTGGCCGCGCTCCTCGTATCTGCGGGGGTAGTGGTGCAGGAGGTCGCCGACGGTGTGCAGGCCGAGGTGCTCGGCCATCACCTTCGCGGTGGCTGGGCCGAGCACTGACTTCAGCGGTTGTTTCAGTGGTTCTTCCAGTGCGGGCACGAGATCCATTGCACACCACGCCACTGACAATGCCGGATACGGTTCGGGAAACCCCTGGTCAGACGGTCGTTTTGAGTCATAGGATGGCGGGCTCCGGCCATCCTTTCCGCGGTCACCGCCCCACCAGGGACCGCCCGACCCCGCGCCGACCGCGTCTTCCCCCCTTCGGCTTCGGCGCAGCGACGATGGACTCCCAGACCTCACAGGCATCCCAGGCAGCACAGCCGCCTCATACGTTTCAGGTCGACCTGCGCGGTCTGGTGGACCTGCTCTCCCATCACCTGTACTCCAGTCCCAAGGTCTACCTGCGCGAGCTGCTGCAGAACGCCGTGGACGCGATCACCGCGAGACGGGCCGAGCAGCCCGACGCCCCGGCGCGGGTGCGGCTCTACGCCGACGGCAGCGCCCTGCGGGTGGAGGACAGCGGCGTCGGGCTCACCGAGTCGGACGTGCACGACCTGCTGGCCACGATCGGGCGCAGCTCCAAGCGGGGAGACGGGCTGCAGGAGGCCCGCTCCGGCTTCCTGGGCCAGTTCGGCATCGGGCTGCTGGCCTGTTTCGTGGTCGCCGAGCGGATCCGGGTGGTCAGCCGCAGCGCCCGGACGCCGGACGCGCCGCCCGTGGAGTGGACGGCCCGGGACGACGGGTCGTACAGCGTGCGGACGTTGGCGCCCGAGGCCCGGCCCGAGCCGGGCACCACCGTGCACCTGGTGGCGCGGGCGGGTGCGGCGGAGTGGCTGGACGAGCGGCGGGTGCTGGCGCTGGCGCGGGACTTCGGGTCGCTGCTGCCGTACGACGTGCGGGTGGGCGACGAGTCGGTCACCGATCTGCCGGCGCCCTGGGACCGGCCGTACCCCTCTCCCGGCACCCGGCGGGTGGCGCTGGCCCGGCACTGCCACGAGCTGTTCGGGTTCACGCCGCTGGACTCGATCGCGCTGGACGTGCCGCTGGCCGGGATCCGGGGGGTGGCGTACGTGCTGCCGTCGGCGGTGAGTCCGGCGCAGCGGGCCACGCACCGGGTGCACCTCAAGGGCATGCTGCTCACCGAGCGGGCCGAACAGCTGCTGCCGGACTGGGCGTTCTTCGTGCGCTGCGTCCTGGACACGGACAGTCTGCGGCCGACGGCCTCGCGCGAGTCGCTGTACGAGGACGAGACGCTGGCGGCCGTACGGGAGGCGCTCGGCGAGCGGATCCGGTCCTGGCTGACCGGGCTGGCGGCCGGTGATCCGGAGCGGCTCTCCGCGTTCCTGGCCGTGCACCACCTCGGGGTGAAGTCGCTGGCGCGGCACGACCGGGAGATGCTGCGGACCATGCTGCCGTGGCTTCCCTTCGAGACGACGGACGGGCAGCTGTCGCTGGAGGAGTTCGCGCAGCGGCACCCGGTGGTGCACTTCACGCGGACGGTCGAGGAGTACCGGCAGGTCGCGCCGATCGCCTCGGCGCAGGGCGTCGGGGTGGTCAACGGCGGTTACACGTACGACAGTGAGCTGGTCGAGGCGCTGCCGTCGGTGCGGCCCGGGACGGTGGTCGCGGAGCTGGACGCGGACACCGTGACCGCGCACCTGGACGCGGTGGACCCGGCTGAGGAGCTGGCGATGGCCGGGTTCCTGGGGGTGGCGCGGGCGAAGCTCGACCCACTGCAGTGCGACATCGTGCTGCGCGCCTTCCACCCCCTCTCGGTGCCCGCCCTCCACCTCGACGACCGCGCCGCCCGCCACGAACAGGCCCGCGCTCAGGCCGAGGAGCAGGCCGACGACCTGTGGGCGGGCATCCTGGGCTCGCTGCGCGGCAGCGCGCCCCGCGCCCGGCTGGTGCTCAACCACCTCAACCCGCTGATCCGGCGGATCAGCTCGCTCAAGGACCCGGAGCTGATCGGCACCGCGACCGAGTCGCTCTACGGTCAGGCGCTGCTGATGGCCCAGCGCCCGCTGCGGCCGGCCGACTCGGCGCTGCTCAACCGCTCGTTCATCGGCCTCCTGGAATGGGCCACGCATGGGGAAGGCGATCACTGATGGAGATTGCTGACTTCGACTCGCTGCGCCGGGCGCTGGCGGAGAACTCCGAGGCGCCGGAGGGGCCCGCCCGCAACGCGCGCGCCGAGCAGCTGCTGGTGGCGGCCGAGAAGCTGAACATCCCGCTCGCCGTGATCGAGGCGCTCGGGCACCAGCTGAAGGTCTACAACTACAGCTCCGAGAAGGACAAGATGTTCGTCCCGTTCGCGCGGCTGCTGCGGATGTGGGACGAGCGGCCCGAGGACTTCGACGAGTACGAGGCGCATTCGCTGCACTGGGTCTTCAAGTGGATGACGGCCGGCATGCTCGACCAGCCGGACGTCCCGCTCGCCTCGATCGAGAAGTGGCTGGGCGAGATGGAGCACCGCTACCGGCTGGCCGGGCACTCCGAGCGGGCGGTGCGCAGCGCCGAGTTCAGTGTCGCCGCGCACGTCGGTGACCTCCCGCGCGCGGAGCGGGCGTACGCGGCCTGGCTGGCGGCGGACCGGGACCGGATGGCCGACTGCCACGCGTGCGAGCTGCACGGGCAGGGCGGCTGGCAGCTGCGGAACGGCCGGGACGCGCAGGCGCTCCAGGTGTGGGGGCCGGTGCTGGAGGGCGAGTACAGCTGCGCCCACGAGCCGCACACGGTGCTGGCGTCGTCCCTGGCCCCGCTGCTGCGGCTCGGCCGCCTCGACGAGGCCCGCGCGCACCACCTGCGTGGCTTCCGGCTCGTCCGCCCCATGGAGAGCATGCGGGGCGCCTATGCGGACCATGTCGAGTTCTGCGCGCTGACCGGCAACGAGGCGCGTGGCCTGGAGCTGGTGGCGGAACGTCCCGCCTACTTCACGGACACCGGGCAGCCGCGCAGCCGGATGGAGTTCCTGACGGTCGTGGCGCTGCTGATGGACCGGCTGACCGGGCTGGGGCTCGGCGGGCAGCGGGTGCCGGGGCCGGCCGGGCGGCCCTGGACCGCGGACGAGCTGGCCGGGCACGCGCGCGCCCAGGCCCTGGAGCTGGCCGCGCGGTTCGACGCCCGCAACGGCACCTCCTACGTCGGCGACCGGGTGCGCGAGCGGATGGCGCAGCGGCCGCTCGCCGACCGGCTGCCGCTGGGGGTGCGGGCGGTGCGGACCGTGGCCGCCGGTCCGCACGTGCCGGTCGTCAAGGCGCCCGCGCCGGGGCGGTCCGATTCGGCGGAGCGGCCGTCGCTGCCCGCGCTGCTGGCCGAGGCGCGCAGGCTGTCGGACACGCTGCAGCCGCACGCCCTGGAGGCCTGGGCGGCGGTCGCGGAGGCCGCCGAGGAGACCGAGGTGGACACGTACGTCCGCGCGGAGATCGCCGACCACACGGCGATGGGGCGCGGCCCGGAGGGTGTCGAGCTGTTCGAGCGGGCGGCGGAGCTGTACGCGGAGGCGGGCGACGAGGGCGAGGCGATCGCGGCACACGCGCGTGCCGCCTATGTCCGCGCGCTGTCCGGGGAGCTGGACGAGGCGCTGGCCGCGATCGACGAGCCGTACGACCGGATCCTCGCCCTGTACGCCGAGGACGCGACGGGCGTACGGCAGACGGCGTCCGTGCTGATGAGCCGGGCGCGGATCCTGATGCGTCAGGTGCACGAGCGGTCCGCGGGCGCCGCGGACGCCGAGCAGGCGGTGCGGGAGCTGCTGGCGCTGGTCGGCGGGCGCGGCGGGTCGGACGTACGGCTGGTGTCCCGGGCGGCCGAGGGGCGGGCGATGCTCGCCGAACTGGCCGAGCACGCCGGGGACGGAGAGCGGGCGGGCGAGCTGTTCCGGCAGGCGTCGGCGCAGTTCGTCGGTGCGGAGCTGCCGTGGTTCGCGGTCGAGTACGAGGTGCGGGTGGCCGGGCTCGCCCACGAGCAGGGCGATCTGGCCGAGGCGGAGCGGGCGCTTCGCGCGGCGCTGGAACACGGCGGTCCGTACGTGGAGCCGGTGGGGCGGGCCCAGCTGCATCTGCAGCTCGCCGAGGTCGTCGGCGGGCGGGGGGCGGCCGAGGAGGCCGCCGAGCACGCCCTTCAGGCCGCGCACTGGGCCGACGAGGCCGGCGAGAGCGGCACGCTGGGCGCGTGGGCCCGGCACCAGCTGGGCGGCTTCCTGCTGCGCCAGGGGCGGTTCGCGGAGGCCGCCGAGGTGCTGGAGTCGGCGCTGCCCGACCTGACCGCCGAGACGCACGGCGACGGCGCGGTCGTGCAGACCCAGTGGTGGCTCGGGGACTGCCTGAGCGAGCTGGGCGAGCACCACGCGGCCGCCGAGCGTCGGTTGCAGGCGGCCGAGATCGCCCGGCACTGGCCGGAGCAGCACGACCACGCCACCCTGGCCCACCTGGCCGCCGAGTCGCTGGGCAACGCGGGGCTGCCCGCCGAGGCGGACCGGGCGTACACGCGCGCGGGCGAGTTGTGGCGGGCGATGGGCAACGTGCACTTCCTGGTGCGCTCGCTGCGGGCCCGCGCGTGGCTGGCGCTGCGGACCGAGGCGGGGGCGGAGGGCGCGCGGACGCTGATGGCCGACGCGGTCCGGGAGTGCGAGGCGGCGCTGGAGGCCGTCGACGACCCGGCCGCGGCGGACCGGCTCGCCGGGGAACTCGGTCACACCCACCGGCAGTTCGGCGACCTGCTGGCGCGTTCCGTGCCGGAGGACGCCGACGACCCGGCGATCCAGGAGGCGTTCGAGGCGGCGCTCGCGGAGATGGCCGCGGCGATCTCGGTCTTCGCCATGCTGGGCGAGGACGGGCTGCACCACCGCACCGCGGCGGAACTGGCCGCGGGGTGGCTGGAGGCCGACCTCAGCCGCCCGGCCGCGGCGGCCGCACGCGCGCGTGCGGTGCTGGACGCCTACGAGGGCGCCGACCCGGCCGACGAGACGGTCCGGGCCCGGCGGGCGGAGGCCCGGCAGCTGCTGGAGCCCACGGAGGAGTGAGGGCGGCGGGCGGAGGAGGGCTCACTCGACGCCGATGAGGAGCGGGGCCCCCTGCCGGCCGCCCCGGTAGACCACCGTGTCGACGGCGAGGTAGGCCTCGCGCACGCGGGCCTCCAGGCGCTCGGCGACGCCCTCGGGCGCCTCGTCGCCGAGGACCAGGGTGACCAGCTCGCCGCCGGCCTGGAGCATGCGGTCCAGGACGGTCTCGGCGGTGGCCGTGACGTCCGAGCCGATCACCGCCACGTCGCCGTCTATCAGACCCAGCACGTCCCCGGCCTGGCAGATGCCGGCCATGGTCCAGGACTGCCGCTCCGCGAGCACCACCTCGGCGTAGCGGGTGGCGCCGGCCGCCGAGGTCATCTGGACGACGTCCTCGTCGAACCGGCGGTCCGGCTGGTGCACGGCGAGCGCGGAGATGCCCTGGACCGCGGAGCGGGTCGGGATGAGGGCGACCCGGATGCCCTCCGCGCGGACCTGCTCGGCCGCCGCGGCCGCCGTGTGCCGCAGGTCGGCGTCGTTGGGCAGCAGCACCACCTCGCGCGCGTGGGCGCGCCGTACGGCGTCCACCAGCTCCCCGCTGGCCGGCGGCTCCCCGGGGCGCGCGAGCACGGTGGTCGCGCCGGCCTCGGTGTAGAGCCCGGCCAGCCCCTCCCCCGGCACGACGGCCACCACGGCCCGCTGCGCCCGCTCGCGCGGCGGCCGCTGCCCGCCGGTGTGCACGTCCCCGGCGCCGAAGTGCGTGATCCGGATCCGGTACGGCCGCCCGGCCTCGACCCCGGCCTCGACGGCGGCGCCGGCGTCGTCGACGTGCACGTGGACGTTCCACAGGCCGTCGCCGCCGACCACCACCAGGGAGTCGCCGAGGGCGTCCAGCCGGGCCCGCAGCCGGTCCACGGCGGCCTCGCCGGCCTCCAGGAGGTAGATCACCTCGAAGGCGGGCCCGCCGGCGGCCTCGGCGCAGCTCTCGGCGCGGGCCTCGGAGACGGCGTCCCCGCGCGCTTGCCCGACCGGGCCCGGCACGCACGCGGACGCGTCGAAGGCCGTCGGCGTCTCCCCCGTGAACGCCTCCACCAGCGCGCCGAGCACCGCGACCAGCCCCCGTCCGCCGGCGTCCACCACGCCGGCCCGCTGAAGCGCGGCCAGCTGTCCCGGAGTCGCCGCGAGCGCCGTGCACGCGCCCTCGTAGGCGGCCCGTGCGACCGCCCCGCAGTCGCCGTCGGCGGCGTCGGCGGCGTCCGCCGCGGCCGCCGCGACCGACAGCACGGTGCCCTCGACGGGATGGGCGACGGCCCGGCGGGCGGCGTCGGCGGCGTGCCGCAGGGCGAGCCGCAGCCCGTCGGCGTCGATGTGAGTCGTCTCACCCTCGGTGAGGACGTGGGCCATGCCGCGCAGCAGTTGCGCGAGGATCGTGCCGGAGTTGCCGCGCGCGCCTATGAGGGCGCCGTGCGCCATCGCGCGGACGGCGTCGGCCAGGGTCGGCACCTCCTCGCCCAGCTCGTAGCCGGCGAAGACCGCCTCCACGGCTCCCGCGGCCGATTCCACCGTCATGTACAGGTTCGTACCGGTGTCGCCGTCAGCCACCGGATAGACATTGATCGCGTCGATCTCCTCGCGTGCCCGCCCGAGCGCGCCGAGTGACAGTCCGCACCAGGTGCGCACCGCGAGAGCATCGAAGAATGTCTGCGGCACCTGCGCCACCTGCGCCTCCTTGAGCCGGCCGACCGTGGACGCAGCGTAGACCCCGGAGGGGTGTCCGCCGGAAGCGGGCCGGGGGCGGGCCCCTGAGCTGCCATGCTAGTTTCGTGTCACGGACGCAGTCGTTGTATGCTGCTCCGGTTGCCCGATCCGATCGGGCCATTCCCCTGGCAACGCCACTCAAGATCTTCGATCCGTAGGATCTCGATCCCGGCACGCCGGGATCCAACCGTAAGTGCATCTGAAGTCTTTGGAGTGACCCGTGGCTGCCAACTGCGACGTCTGCGGCAAGGGGCCGGGCTTCGGCAACAACATCTCGCACTCGCACCGCCGTACGTCCCGCCGCTGGAACCCGAACATCCAGCGTGTGCGTACCGTGGTCGGCGGGACGCCGAAGCGCGTGAACGCCTGCACCTCGTGCATCAAGGCCGGCAAGGTCTCGCGCTGACGCACTGTCGCTGAGCGCGCGGCCACCGCTGGTTCGCTGCACCGAGCCGGTCCACCTTCGGGTGGGCCGGCTTTTTGCCGTACCCGACTTCAGGCACGCACACCAGGCACACCAGTTCGAACAGGGGCCAGCGGTCGCGAGGCCGGCTCCGAGCGGCGTCAGGCCGCGGGACTGCCCGGCCCGGTGCCGGGCCTGAGGGCCCAGCCGTGGTGCACGGGTCCGATCCCGGCGCCGAGCGCGAAGCCGGCGGCGATCGCCCCGGTCACGTACTCCTTGGCGGTCGCCACCGCCTCCGGTACGGACTGCCCCTTCGCGAGCTGCGAGGCGATCGCGGACGCGAGGGTGCAGCCCGTGCCGTGGGTGTGCCGGTTGTCGTGGCGCGGCGCGCGCAGCAGGAACTCGTCCGTGCCGTCGGTGAGCAGGTCGACGGCGTCGCCGGGGAGGTGACCGCCCTTGACGAGCGCCCACTTCGGCCCGTACGCCAGCACGGCCGCCGCGGCCCGGCGCAGATCCGCCTCGGAGTCGACGCGCACGCCGGTGAGCCGGGCCACCTCGTCGAGGTTCGGGGTGGCGACGGTGGCCAGCGGGAGGAGTGCGGTGCGGACCGCGTCCAGCGCGGAGGCGGCGAGCAGCGGGTCGCCGTGCTTGGAGACGCCGACCGGGTCGACGACCACGGGCGCGTCGGTGCCGGCGAGCAACTCGGCCACCGCTTCGACGAGTTCGGCCGAGGCGAGCATGCCGGTCTTCACCGCGTCGACGCCGATGTCGTCGACCACGCTCCGGTACTGGGCCCGCACCGCCGGCACCGGCAGCTCCCAGGCGCCCTGCACGCCCACGGAGTTCTGCGCGGTGACCGCCGTGAGCACGCTCATGCCGTGCACGCCCAGCGCGAGCATGGTCTTCAGGTCGGCCTGGATCCCGGCCCCGCCGCCCGAGTCGGAGCCCGCGACCGTCAGCACCCGTGGCGGGCTCACGACTCGATGTCCCCGAAGTGGTCCCAGCCGCCCTTGCTGGTCCAGGGCGCCCCGTCGACCGTCACCTGGGGCAGCGCGGAGGGGTTCAGGACCTCGCCGATGACCTTCCAGCGGGCGGGCAGCTTCACGTCCGGCGGGAAGGTGGCCACGATCGCGTGGTCCTCGCCGCCGGTCAGCACCCACTGGATGGGGTCGACGCCGACGGCCTGGCCGATGTCGTTCATCTGGGTCGGGATGTCGATCGCGCCGGAGCGGATGTCGATGCGGACCTTGCTGGCCTCGGCGATGTGCCCGAGGTCGGCGATCAGCCCGTCGCTCACGTCGCACATCGCGGTCGCGCCGAGGGCGGCGGCGGCCGGACCCGCGTGGTACGGCGGCTCGGGACGCCGGTGCGCCTCCACGAACGCCCGCGGCGAGCGGAAGCCGCGGGAGAGCACCGCGTAGCCGGCCGCGGACCAGCCCAGCCAGCCCGTGACGGCGATCAGGTCGCCGGGCTGGGCGCCGGCCCGGGTGACCGGCTCCTGGTTGCGCAGATCGCCGAGCGCCGTGATCGACACCATGATCGTGTCGCCGCGGACCACGTCACCGCCGACCACCGAGGCGCCGGCCACCTGGCATTCGTCGCGCAGGCCGTCCATCAGCTCGCTGGGCCAGGTCACCGGCAGCTCGGCGGGCACCACCAGGCCGAGCAGCAGGGCGGTCGGCACGGCGCCCATGGCGGCGATGTCCGCGAGGTTCTGCGCGGCCGCCTTGCGGCCCACGTCGTAGGCCGTGGACCAGTCGCGGCGGAAGTGCCGGCCCTCCAGCAGGATGTCGGTGCTCGCCACCACCCGGCGGTCGGGCGCGGCGACCACCGCGGCGTCGTCGCCGGGACCGACCCGGACCGCCGGAGTGGTGGTGAGACGGGAGGTGAGCTCCCTGATGAGCCCGAACTCCCCGAGCTCACCAACAGTGCCCTTCATTGCCCTTACGCCCCTTCTCTGCCTTGCCGTGCCCGCTCGCGCGTCACCGTCGTCCTGGATACGGTCGAGGTGACCGTCAACATCTGCCGTGCCTGCACCCCGGCGCGCGATCCCCTGTCCGCGCAGGTCTCCCCGCGGCGAGCGGCGACGCGATACCGTGGCGTTCCTTTTCCCCACATGATCCTCGTGGCCGCCCTGGAGGTTCCGTGGTACAGGCGTACATCCTGATCCAGACGGAGGTCGGCAAAGCGTCGACCGTCGCCGAGACGATCAGCAAGATCCCCGGCGTCATCCAGGCCGAGGACGTGACAGGACCGTATGACGTCATCGTGCGGGCGCAAGCCGACACCGTCGATGAACTGGGTCGCATGGTGGTCGCGAAGGTCCAGCAAGTGGACGGCATCACGCGCACCCTGACCTGCCCGGTCGTCCATCTGTAGCCCCCGTCTACCCTTGGCCGGTGAACATCTTCCGTCACCGGCCGTACGGTCTGCCCGCGCTCGCCGCGCTGATGATCGCGGCAGCGGGCTGCTCATCAGCAGACGACGCCCCGTCGGCGGCGGTTCCCAGTCCTGGCGCGGCCGCCGTGCGGCTCTGCGATCGCCTTGACCGGGTGCTGCCGACGAAGGTGGACAAGCTGGGCCGACGGGATCCGGAACCGGCCTCCGCACTGACCGCCGGCTGGGGCGACGACCCGGCGATCATACTGCGGTGCGGGGTTTCGCGGCCCGCGAGGATGGCCGATCCGGAGGCCGACGGGGTCGAGGTGAACGGGGTGGGGTGGCTGCTGGAGCAGCGGGCCGACCACTCGTTCCGGTTCACGACGACGTTGCGGAAGGCGTATGTCGAGGTGACGATTCCGGCGGGGCGGACGGGGGACGGCATGGCGCCGTTGGTGAGCCTGGCGCCTGCCGTCAAGAGGGCGGTACCGGAGGGGATCGCCGACTGAGCGCGGTAACCGCTGAAGCAGAACGCCGGGTGCGGGTTGTGTGTGGTTGCTCGCGCAGTTCCTCCCCCAGCCTTCGGCCGGGGGACCCCAGCGCCCCTGACGGGGCGCTTCGGCTCGGGCCGTTCTCTAGCGAAGCCCTGTCGGACGGTTCAGGGCTGCCTGGATGAGGCGGTCGACGAGGTCGGGGTAACTGACGCCCGTCGCCTGCCACATCTGGGGGTACATCGAGATCGGGGTGAAGCCGGGCATCGTGTTGATCTCGTTGATGACGAAGTCGCCCCGCTCCGTGAGGAAGAAGTCGGCGCGGACCAGGCCCTCGCAGGACGCGGCCTCGAAGGCGTCCACCGCGAGCCGCTGGACCTCGGCGGTCTCCTCGGGGGTGAGGGGCGCCGGGACGATGCCGGGGGTGGAGTCGATGTACTTGGCCTCGAAGTCGTAGTACGCGTGCGCCGAGGGCGGCGGGATCTCGGCGGGGACCGAGGCGCGCGGGCCGTCCGCGAACTCCAGGACGCCGACCTCGATCTCGCGGCCGTGCACAGCCGCCTCGACGAGGATCTTCGGGTCGTGGGACTGGGCCTCGGCGATCGCCTCGTCCAGGCCCGAGAGGTCGTCGACCTTGGTGATGCCGATCGACGAGCCCGCCCGCGCGGGCTTCACGAACAGCGGCCAGCCGTGCTCACCGGCGAAGTCGACGATCCGCTTGCGGGCGGCGGACTCGTCCTGCCGCCACTCGCGCGGGCGGATCACCAGGTACGGGCCGACGGCGAGCCCGAAGGAGGTGAACACCCGCTTCATGTACTCCTTGTCCTGGCCGACGGCCGAGGCGAGCACGCCCGAGCCGACGTACGGGACGCCGGACAGCTCCAGGAGGCCCTGGAGGGTGCCGTCCTCGCCGAACGGGCCGTGCAGCACCGGGAAGACCACGTCGACCTCGCCGAGCGCCTTGGGCACCGCGCCGGGCTCGCTGTAGACGACCTCGCGGCTGGCGGGGTCGACGGGGAGGACGACGCCGCCCTCGGTGGACTCGGCGAGGTCGCCGACCTCGGGGGTGCGGCGTTCGGTGATCGCCATGCGTTCGGGCTCGTCGGCCGTGAGCACCCAGCGGCCTTCCCGGGTGATGCCGATCGGCAGGACGTCGTACATCGTCCGGTCGATGGCGTTCAGGACGGCTCCGGCGGTGACCGTGGAGATCCCGTGCTCGGAGCTGCGGCCGCCGAAGACGACGGCCACGCGCGGCTTGCGAGCGGGCTGCTCAGGGCTCTGGGGGAGGTTCTCGGTGCTCATATCGCGTTGAGAGTACCCGGTGGTAGGGCCCCGAGACAGCGTCCGCGACGGGAGGTCGCTCAGCGTCGCTCGGGCTTCGCACTGCGCGACATCAGCTCCTTCAGGGCGACCACCGGTGGCTTGCCCTCGTGCACGATGTCGACCACCGTCTCGGTGATCGGCATCTCCACGCCGTGCCGGCGGGCCAGATCGGCCACCGACTCGCAGGACTTGACGCCCTCGGCGGTCTGCTTGGTGACCGCGATGGTCTCCTCCAGGGTCATGCCCTTGCCGAGGTTGGTGCCGAAGGTGTGGTTGCGGGAGAGCGGCGAGGAGCAGGTGGCCACCAGGTCGCCGAGCCCGGCGAGTCCCGAGAAGGTCAGCGGGTCGGCGCCCAGGGCGCTGCCGAGCCGCGCGGTCTCCGCGAGACCGCGCGTGATGAGCGAACCCTTGGCGTTGTCGCCGAGCCCCATGCCGTCCGCGATGCCGACGGCGAGGCCGATGACGTTCTTCACCGCACCGCCCAGCTCGCAGCCGATCACGTCGGTCTCGGTGTACGGCCGGAAGTACGGCGTGTGGCAGGCCGCCTGGAGCCGCTGGGCGACCGTCTCGTCGGTGCAGGCGACCACGGCCGCGGCCGGCATCCGGGCCGCGATCTCCCGGGCCAGGTTGGGGCCGGTGAGCACGGCGATCCGGGACGGCTCGACCTTGGCGACGTCGGCGATGACCTCGCTCATCCGCATGGCGGTGCCGAGTTCGATGCCCTTCATCAGGGACACCAGGGTCGTGCGGGGCGCGAGCAGCGGCGCCCACTCGGCGAGGTTGTCCCGCATGGTCTGGGACGGCACCGACAGGACGGTGAAGTCGGCGCCGGCGGCCGCCTCGGCGGGGTCGGTGGTGGCCCGCAGGTTCTCGGGGAGTTCCACACCGGGCAGGTAGTCGGGGTTGGTACGGCCGGAGTTGATCGCCTCCGCCACCTCCGCGCGCCGGGCCCACAGGGTGACCTCGCACCCCGCGTCGGCGAGCACCATCCCGAAGGCCGTACCCCATGAACCCGCGCTGAAGACCGCCGCCTTGGCAGGCATGCTCACTTGCCGCTCTCCTCTTCCAGAGCGCTCTGCGCACGCGCGCGGCGCCGCTGCTCGATCCGCACCTGGCGTGGATCGTAGGGGGTCTTTGGAGCCTTCTCGCCGCGGATCTCCTCAAGCTGGCGGGTGATGGCCGCCATGATGACCTCGGTCGCCTCCTTGAGGAGGTCCTGGGTCATCTCCTTGTCGTAGAAGCGCGTGAGGTCGACCGGCGGGCCGGCGAGCACGTGGTGCGTCTTGCGGGGCAGCAGGTTGGGCTTCTTCGCGTACGGCGGGAGCAGTTCGTTGGCGCCCCACTGGGCGACCGGGATCACCGGGCACCTGGTCTGCAGCGCGACGCGGGCGGCACCCGTCTTGGCGGCCATGGGCCACTGGTCCGGGTCGCGGGTGATCGTTCCCTCGGGGTAGAAGGCGACGCACTCGCCACGCTCCACCGCGTCGATGGCGGCCCGGAAGGCGCTGAGCGCGTCCGTGGACTCGCGGTAGACCGGGATCTGTCCGGTGCCCCGCATGGCGGCGCCGACAAATCCCTTCTTGAAAAGGCCGCTCTTCGCGAGAAATCGCGGAACTCGGCCGGTGTTGTACTGATAGTGAGCGTAGGCGAAGGGGTCGATGTGGGAATTGTGGTTCACCGCGGTGATAAAACCGCCCTCGGCCGGAATGTTCTCCATTCCGCGCCAGTCCCGCTTGATCAGAACCACCAGCGGAGGTTTGCAGAGCACCGCAGCGAAGCGGTACCAGAAGCCGATTCTCCGGCGGGGCACGCGGACACCTTCCTCTAGGACTTCCTCCCGGTCCGGGATGGGGAAGAAGTGTGGCCCCGGCCCGCCGGACTGTCGAGAACACCGTACGCCCCGGTGTCGCCGCGGCCCCGGGAGCGCGGGTGACAATGAGGCAACAAGGGAGGGACGGTACGACTGTGCAGTGGACCTTGGTCATCCCGCTCAAGCCGCTGGCTCGGGCCAAGAGCAGGCTCGCGGACACCGCGGCGGACGGCGTGCGTCCGTCACTGGCTCTCGCCTTCGCCCAGGACACCGTGGCGGCGGCCCTGGCCTGCCAGTCGGTGAAGGATGTGGCGGTCGTCACGGACGACACGCTGGCCGGGCGCGAGTTGTCGGCACTGGGCGCGCGCATCGTCCCCGACACTCCGGGAAGCGGCCTCAACGCGGCGCTGCGGCACGGCGCGGCGACCGTCAGGGCATCGCGTCCGGAAAGTCCCGTGGCCGCACTGAACGCCGATCTCCCGGCCGTCCGGCCACTGGAATTGGCCCGCGTGCTCGACGCGGCCGCGGAATTCCCGCGCGCTTTTCTCCCGGACGCGGCGGGAATCGGCACCACCCTGCTGGCGGCTGCTCCCGGCCATGAATTGGCGCCCGCGTTCGGCCTGGATTCGCGCGCCCGGCACGCCGCCTCGGGGGCCGCGGAGCTCCGGCCGGCGGCCGTGGACTCGGTCCGCCAGGACGTGGACACCGGTGCCGATCTGCGCGCGGCCCTGGCCCTGGGCGTGGGCCCCCGCACCGCCGCGGTGGCGGCCCGCCTGCTGATCCCGGACCAGTAGGCTGCGCTCATGCAGGCCACCGCGTACACGTACGACCCCGAGACCCGCAGCGGGCAGGTGCTGCTGGACGACGGGACACCGGTCCCGTTCGACGGCAAGGCTTTCGAGGCGGGCGGACTGCGCATGCTCCGGCCGGGTCAGAGGGTACGCATCGAGACCGAGGGGGCGGGGGAAGACCTTCGCGCAACCCTGGTGACCCTGCAGACATTCTGACGCGCAAGCGCGGCCCCGCAAGGGGCGCGAGGCCGTATTCGACACGGCGCGCGAGGCCGTATTCGACACGGCGCGCGAGGCTGGATTCGACATGCGGCTCCGTGCCGCCGGACACACCGCGGGCCGGACTCCCCAAGGGAGTCCGGCCCGTCGCGTGAGTGTCCCGACCCTGTCCCGAAGCGGGCCCCGGCTCAGCGAGCCGCGGTCTTCTTGGCGGTGGCCTTCCGGGCCGTCGACTTCTTGGCCGGCGCCTTCTTGGCGGTGACCTTCTTGGCCGGCGCCTTCTTCGCGGCCGTCTTCTTCGCCGTCGCCGCGGTCTTCGCGGGCGCCTGCTTGGCCGTGGTCTTCTTCGCGGCGGCGCCCGTGGTCTTCTTCGCCGCCGTCGTCTTCTTCGCGGCGGCCGTGGTCTTCTTCGCCGCCGCCGTCGTCTTCTTGGCGGTGGTCTTCTTCGCCGCCGCCTTCTTGACCGTCGCCGAAGCGGCGCCGGTCAGGCTGCCCTTGGGCGCCTTCTTGACCGAGACCTCACCGCCGCGCGGGAGCTTCTTGGAGCCGCTCACCAGGTCCTTGAAACCCTGTCCCGCGCGGAAGCGCGGCACGGAGGTCTTCTTGACCCGAACCCGTTCGCCCGTCTGGGGGTTGCGGGCGTAGCGGGCGGGGCGGTCCACCTTCTCGAAGGACCCGAAGCCGGTGACCGAGACCCGCTCACCCGCGACGACCGCGCGGACGATGGCGTCCAGGACATGGTCGACAGCATCGGCGGCCTGCTGGCGGCCGCCCATCTTGTCGGCAATCGCTTCTACGAGCTGCGCCTTGTTCACGTCTTCCCCTTCGGAGACATCGCCAGAACGAATGTGTTCAAGCTTTTTCGCACGTTAGGCAGATATATACCGCAAATCAAACACGAAACGGGCTTATCACCCTTGTGCCGCAACCGACTCGGCCTGCTCGTTCGGTCCGGTCAGCGGTCCTCTTCGGGGATTCGCCCCGCGTCGAGGTCCGCGTTGAACCGTTCGAGCCGCCTGGCCGCGTCGGCGACGTCGTGTTTGGCCGCGGCCGTAATGACCAGCAGCTTCCGGGTCAGCGCCATCCGTACGCCCTCCGGGACTTGCAGTGCGCGCACTTTTGTGTGCGCTTCCTTGAGTTGGCCCGCGACCGCCGCGTAGAGCTGGAGTTGGCCGTCGTGTTCCATGCACAGATTGTGCCATCTGGGGCGAGTTGTCGCCTGCTCAGGGTGCAACTGCCGCCTCAAATGGCCTTCCGGGCACTTGCGGAAGCCACGCGCACAGCACTCACGTACCCCGACAACATCCGCCCTAACGTGGGAAGTTGGCAAGACCTGCGACAACGCGAGCGCCCGTTCGGGTGCAGACATGGCTGTACCCCCAATCGTGGCGATCGGGGGTACAGGCGGGGTGTCGCGGTGGCTGAAACCAGCCGTGTTCAGATGTGGCGGTTCACGCCCGAAGCGGGCTCCGGCTCAGACCTGCAGCGTCCTCGGCTTGTACGACGGGCGCTTGGCCTCGTACGCGGCGATGTCGGCCTCGTTCCGGAGGGTGATGGAGATGTCGTCCAGGCCGTTCAGCAGCCGCCAGCGGGAGTTCTCGTCCAGCTCGAAGGGGGCGGTGACGCCCTCGGCGCGCACCTCGCGCTTCTCCAGGTCGACGGTGATCTCGGCCTGCGGGTCGTTCTCCGAGAGCTCCTGCAGCGCCTCCACGGTCTCCTGGTCCAGGACCACCGTGAGCAGGCCGTTCTTCAGCGAGTTGCCGCGGAAGATGTCGGCGAAGCGGGAGGAGATCACGGCCTTGAAGCCGTAGTTCTGCAGCGCCCAGACGGCGTGTTCACGGGAGGAGCCGGTACCGAAGTCCGGGCCGGCGACGAGGACGCTGGCACCCTGCCGCTCCGGGCGGTTGAGGATGAAGTTCTCGTCCTTGCGCCAGGCCTCGAACAGCCCGTCCTCGAAACCGTCCCGGGTCACCTTCTTGAGCCAGTGAGCAGGGATGATCTGGTCGGTGTCGACGTTGGAGCGGCGCAGCGGGACGGCCCGGCCGGTGTGCGTGGTGAATGCTTCCATGACTGATCAGACTCCAGCGGGCGTGGATACGTCGGCGTCGGACAGGTCGGCGGGCGAGGCCAGGTGGCCCAGGACGGCCGTGGCGGCCGCGACCTGCGGCGACACCAGGTGGGTACGGCCGCCCTTGCCCTGCCGGCCCTCGAAGTTGCGGTTGGAGGTGGAGGCGGAGCGCTCGCCGGGGGCCAGCTGGTCGGGGTTCATGCCCAGGCACATCGAGCAGCCCGCGTGCCGCCATTCGGCGCCGGCGTCCTTGAAGACCACGTCCAGGCCCTCGGAGACGGCCTGCAGACCGACCCGGGCGGAGCCGGGGACGACCAGCATCCGCACGCCGTCGGCGACTTTGCGGCTCCGCAGGATGTCCGCGGCGGCGCGCAGGTCCTCGATCCGGCCGTTGGTGCAGGAGCCTACGAAGACGGTGTCCACCTTGATGGAGCGCAGCGGCTGGCCGGCCTCCAACCCCATGTACTCCAGGGCCTTTTCGGCGGCGAGGCGCTCCGAGGCGTCTTCGTACGAAGCCGGGTCGGGGACGTCCGCCGAAAGCGGTGCGCCCTGGCCGGGGTTGGTGCCCCAGGTGACGAACGGCGAGAGGGCGGCGGCGTCGATGTGCACCTCGGCGTCGAAGACCGCGTCGTCGTCGGTGCGCAGGGTCTTCCAGTACGCCACCGCGGCGTCCCAGTCCTCGCCCTCGGGGGCGTGGGCGCGGCCCTTCAGGTAGGCGAAGGTGGTCTCGTCGGGGGCGATCATGCCCGCGCGGGCACCGGCCTCGATCGACATGTTGCAGATGGTCATGCGGGCCTCCATCGAGAGCTTCTCGATGGCCGAGCCGCGGTACTCCAGGATGTAGCCCTGGCCGCCACCCGTACCGATCTTGGCGATGATCGCCAGGATCAGGTCCTTGGCGGTGACGCCCTCGGGCAGCTCGCCGTCGACCGTGATGGCCATGGTCTTCGGGCGGGCCAGCGGCAGCGTCTGGGTGGCCAGCACGTGCTCCACCTGGGAGGTGCCGATGCCGAACGCCAGGGCGCCGAAGGCACCGTGCGTGGAGGTGTGGGAGTCACCGCAGACCACCGTCGTGCCGGGCTGGGTCAGGCCCAGCTGCGGGCCGACGACGTGCACGACGCCCTGCTCGACGTCGCCCAGCGGGTGCAGGCGCACCCCGAACTCGGCGCAGTTCTTGCGCAGCGTCTCCAGCTGGGCGCGGGAGACGGGGTCCGCGATGGGCTTGTCGATGTCGAGGGTCGGGGTGTTGTGGTCCTCGGTCGCGATGGTGAGGTCGAGGCGGCGCACCTGGCGGCCGTTCTGGCGCAGCCCGTCGAAGGCCTGCGGGCTGGTCACCTCGTGCAGCAGGTGCAGATCGATGAAGAGGAGGTCGGGCTCGCCCTCGGCGCGCCGGACGACGTGGTCGTCCCAGACCTTCTCCGCGAGTGTCCTACCCATCGCTTTCCCTCCGGCCGGCAGACGTGCACCGGCCCAACTAGAGATCTTGAGGAAGCGGCTGCCCGAGTGTCCGGGCCCCTGAAGTCGTGGTTCCGGGCGTCCGCCGCCGGGCCCGTTGGTCCGCGGGCCACTGTGTGATTCCAGGGTGGCGCGTTCCGCAGAAAATTGAACTTGCGTTTCACAGAGTGAGACGTGAGTATCGTTGCATGGACAACAGTAGCGGCGTCGGCGTTCTGGACAAGGCGGCCCTTGTCCTGAGCGCCCTGGAGTCCGGTCCGGCCACCCTCGCGGGTCTGGTCGGGGCCACCGGACTGGCACGGCCCACGGCCCATCGGCTGGCCGTGGCCCTGGAACACCACCGCATGGTGGCACGCGACATGCAGGGCCGTTTCATTCTCGGTCCGCGACTCGCGGAACTGGCCGCGGCGGCCGGCGAGGACCGCCTGCTCGCGACGGCGGGGCCCGTGCTCACGCACCTCCGTGACATCACCGGAGAGAGCGCGCAGCTCTATCGCCGCCAGGGCGACATGCGGATCTGCGTGGCCGCCGCGGAACGCCTGTCCGGGCTCCGGGACACGGTCCCGGTCGGCTCGACGCTCACGATGAAGGCCGGCTCCTCGGCGCAGATCCTCATGGCCTGGGAGGAGCCGGAGCGGCTGCACCGCGGCCTGCAGGGCGCCCGCTTCACGGCGACGGCGCTCTCGGGCGTCCGCCGCCGGGGCTGGGCCCAGTCCATCGGGGAGCGGGAGCCGGGGGTCGCGTCGGTGTCGGCGCCGGTGCGGGGGCCGTCCAACCGGGTGGTGGCCGCGGTCTCCGTCTCCGGGCCCATCGAGCGCCTGACCCGCCACCCCGGTCGTATGCATGCGCAGGCCGTCATCGACGCCGCGGCACGCCTCTCCGAGGCCCTGCGCCGTTCCGGCTGAGAGCCGACGGCCCCCTGGAGAAAGAGGCCGGCCTCAACGCCGCGGCAGGCTCCTTCTCCGGGGGCGAGACCTTTTCCCAGGACTGTCCCCACTCAGGGGCGCTGAGGGCACCCCCGGCCGAAGGGCTGGGGGAGGAACTGCGCGACCCGCCACATGCCGCCTGCAGCCGCCCAGGGGCCGGAGCTCCCACGGCGCAGCGTCTGCCGCCACCTGCCGTCCGCCCCGCCTTCGTGGCTGGTCGCGCGGTTCCCCGCGCCCCTACGGGGCGCTCCGGTGAGCGAACCGGTCCTTCGCGTAGCGGCCCCGCTTCTCCACCGGGACCGTTCCGCTCGCCGCGCCGAGGCCGAACTCCGGCATGTCGAAGTAGAGCGACTCGTAGGAGCCCTCCGGCGCCACGTACGTCTCGTGCCACAGGCCCACGTGCTGCCGCAGCTTCCCCGCCCGCTCCTTGCGGTTCACGATGCTCCACATGCCGTGGTGGAGCATCTCCGGCGAGCTCGCGTACGCGTACAGCTTCTCCTTGGACTCCCAGTACTGGACGACGTAGTACGTCCGCGGCGAGGCCGTCAGCAGAACGCGCCCCAGCAGCCCCCGGCCGGGGTCCCGCGCCAGCTCCCCCAGCATGCGGAGCATGGACACCATGACCGGGACCCACTGGTGCACCGCCCAGAAGTGATGGACGCGCATGCCGATCAGCAGCACCACCGCATCGCCCTCGCGCGCCGCGGTCGTACGGCCCGGAATCGGTTTGGCGGCCATGCGAAACACCCCCCGGTTTCCATCGGATAGCAGCACTATCCTTCTGTCAGTGATGGGATAGTGGCACTCACCAAGGAAGGGCGCAAGGGATGCGACTGGCCCAGTTGAGCGAGCGCAGCGGGGTGTCCGTCGCGACGATCAAGTACTACCTGCGCGAAGGACTGTTGCCGCCGGGCCGCCAGGTGAACACCACGACCGCGGAGTACGACGAGGAGCACCTGCGCCGGCTGCGGCTGGTGCGGGCGATGATCCAGGTCGGCCGGGTGCCGGTGGCGAAGGTGCGTGAGGTGCTCGGGCACGTCGACGACGAGTCGCTGGGCCGCACGATCAGAGTGGGCGCCGCGCTGTGGGCACTGCCGCAGGTGCCGGAGCCGGACGAGGACGACGAGTACGTCCGGGCCGCGCACCAGGAGGTGGACGCCCTGCTGTCCACTCTGGGCTGGGAGAACGCCAAGCAGCTGACGACCGTCTCCCCCGCGTACCGCCGGCTGGTGGTCTCGGTGGCCGCGTTCCGCCGGCTCGGCTACGACTGGGACAGCGAACTCCTGGTCACCCGGGCGAAGTTGATGCACCGGGCGGCGATCGCCGATCTGGACTTCCTGGAGACCCAGCCGTCGGAGGAGGAGAAGGTGGCGGCCGCGGTGGCCAGTGCGGTGCTGGTGGAGCCGATGCTGCAGGCCCTGCACCGGCTGGCGCAGGAGGAGGAGACGGCCCGGCGCTACGGCTTCGAGTAGGACACGACGAGGGCCCCCTGCTTGAAGCAGGGGGCCCTCGTGTTCTGTACCCCCGACCGGATTCGAACCGGCGCTACCGCCTTGAGAGGGCGGCGTGCTAGGCCGCTACACAACGGGGGCGTGGATCTTACGAGCGCTTGACGTGCAACGCCGCAGATCCGAGCTGGTCTACCTGGACTCGAACCAAGACTAACTGAACCAGAATCAGTCGTGCTGCCAATTACACCATAGACCAATGATGGTTTAGACCAGTTCGTACCCCCGACCGGATTCGAACCGGCGCTACCGCCTTGAGAGGGCGGCGTGCTAGGCCGCTACACAACGGGGGCCCTAGCGATCATCCGTGGATGATCTCCGTACCCCCGACCGGATTCGAACCGGCGCTACTGCCTTGAGAGGGCAGCGTGCTAGGCCGCTACACAACGGGGGCTTTGCAGATGAGCTCTGCGAGCTGGCCTACCTGGACTCGAACCAAGACTAACTGAACCAGAATCAGTCGTGCTGCCAATTACACCATAGGCCACTGGAACGCAAGCCCCTGAGGGGATCTTGTTCTAGTTTCGCGTCTCCGGTACCGGCCTTTCGGCCCGCTCCCCGGCGGCGCAGGAAGAACATTACCCGAAGGTGGACGGGGCTCCAAAACGGGTATCGGCGCGGAGGATCGCGGGCAGTTCGGCGAGGGAGCCGATCCGGTGCGGCCCGGCGGCCACGTCGGCCCTGGTGACGGAGGCGGCGGACAGCCCGCGGCGGTCGATCCACACCGACAGCAGTCCGGCGTCCGCGGCGCCGCGCCCGTCGATCTCCGGGTGGTCGCCGACGTACGCCACCTGGTGCGGGGCGAGTTCCAGCGCCTCGCAGGCCGCGAGGAAGGCGGCGGCCGCGGGCTTGGAGACGCCCAGCTCGGCGGCGCACAGGACGGCCTCGAAGCGGTCGTGGACGCCGAGGGTGCGCAGCTTGTGGTCCTGGACGTGCAGGCTGGAGTTGGACAGCACGGCGTGCCGGTAGCCGGCCGCGAGGGCGTCCAGGGCGGGCAGGACGTCCGGGAAGAGGGCCCAGACGGCCTCGTAGTGCGTCCGGTACCGGCGGAACCAGTCGTCGGCCTCCGCGTCGGTCAGCCGCGCCTTGAGGAACACCCGCACCCGGTCCCGCCGCTGGTCCTCGAAGGAGACCTCGCCCGCCGAGAACCGCGCCCACTGCTGGTCGGTGATCTCCCGCCACCGCACCAGCGCCGCCTCCGCGCTCCCCCAGCCGGCGAGCAGCCCCTCCGCCGCCAGATGCGCCCGCATGCCCTCGCGGTCGGCACTCGTGTAGTCGAAGAGGGTGTCGTCGACGTCCCACACCACGGCTCTGATCACCCTCACAGACTGGCACACTGGGGGCATGAGCGAGTACCGAGTCCAGTTCACCGTCGAGGCCCGTGCGGCCTACGACGGTCTGCCCGGCGAGCGTCGAGCCCAGCTGGACAAGGCCGTGCGGATACTGGCGCGTGACCCCTTCCGCAAGGCCGCCACAGCGCAACTCGGCCCCGACGAACACCTCAGGAAGGCGTACGTGGCCCCCGGCGTGATGCTGGAGTACATGGTCGCGGGCGCGATCATGGTCGTCGTCGTCCTGGAGGTCTTCGACGAGTTCACCTACCTGGTCGACGAGGCCGACGCGGTCTGACGCGAACGGCTGAGGGGCGGGTCAACCCGGTCACCAAGGCCGCCCCCACCACCGGCACGATGTAAA
>NZ_JBFAXI010000088.1:0-37568 GCF_040680735.1 Streptomyces sp. NPDC051987
TCTTCCTTTTTGTGTCGGGGGGTTTGGTGACACGCATGTGTTTGATCGTTACTTGTGTGGGCCCGCGTGGGCTTGCTCGGGGGGGGGGCGACGTCGCCCCCCGCCGACTGACTGCGTCAGATGGGATCCGTCATCTCCTCCATGAGTTCCGGCAGTCTGCGCAGCCCGGATAGCGTCTGGTTAAGGAGCCGCACGGTCCTATCGGCCTGCTGCTGGCCGATGGGTTGGGTGACAGACACCGCCCGGCTCTGGTCCGCGAGGTTGCCGAGGAGTTCGCCGCTTGATGTGCGGCGCCCTTCTCGCGACCTGGTCTCCTCGTCACCGGCCAAAAGGTTCTCAGAAGAGTCGTTTTGCAAGGTTGGCAACTGAGGGTCCGTCAGCGGTGGCGAGCAGCGCTCGGAGGTCTGCGCAGGCATCCTTATGAGCGGCGGAGTCCATGCCCGTTTTTCGCAGTGCTTTAGCCCAGCTGACATCGTCGCCGGTGTGGGGTGTGAGCATTGCTAGGCCGGGTTCGCCCTCAACTCGGGTGGTGAGGGCACCTTGCAGAGCGGGCCAACCAGATGACGACATCACGCATTCAAGGTCAGTAACCAGCAAGTACGCGTTTGACGATCGTTCGCGTTTCCTCGGCGGAGATGAGATCCTTGCGATTTATTGCGGCCTGTTTGATCGCCATCAGGATTTCCCGTCGCGTTGCCTCCGGGACGTCGGGGCCTGCGCCGTCGATGGCGTCGAGAGTTGGTAGTCCTGATCCCTTTCCGTACACGACGCGTGGTTCGGGCTGTCCGACTTCGGACCAGTGGAACGGAAAGAGCTCAAGAGGATAGTCTGCGGCACACCGGGCCCAGAAACCGGCAACAATACCGGACTCGATCTCGAAGAGCCGGTCTCCGACCACTGGCGCGTTCGAAGGTACGCGATGCCCGCTGCGTTCCTGTACAAGACGCGAAAGGGCATGGAATTCATGTGTGTCGAGATTGAGTTCCAGTCCGTACATCGCGATCAGCGCCATGGCGAGCGGCTCCATTGCGCAGTTGCCGGCTCGCTCGCCGAGACCACTGACGGTGGTGTGGACGACTTCGACGCCCGACGCCACCATGGCGACGGAGTTGGCGACGGCGAGTCCGAAATCGTCGTGCATGTGGGCCTCAAGGGCTACGCCTGGAAGGCGGTCTTTGACCTTGCGCACCCAGTACGGGATCGCATGCATGTGGACGCCCCCGAACGTGTCGACAAGTGCGAGGGCGTCCATGTGACCTTCTGTAGCGACCTGTTCAATGAGGTCGAGGTACCAGCTCATCTCGGCCCGCGAGGAGTCGATCGTGAAGAAGGTGGTCTTCAGGCCGGCTTCCTTGGCTGCAAGGGTGGCTTCGATCGACAACTCGACGGCTCGCTCAAGATTCCATCCGTAGCCTCGGTCGATGAGGTGGGTTGACGAAGGGATCTCGACGACGACGCCGTCGACTCCACAGGCGGCAGCTCGCTCGACATCTGCAACCATGCATCGAGCGAACGCGTAGATCTCCGGTCCGAGCTGGAGTTCGACGATGTCCTTGATTGCGGCTTCGTCGTCCGGAGACACGATCGGCATACCGGCTTCGATTCGGTCGACGCCGGCGGCGGCGAGCCGTTTGGCGATCGCGACCTTGTCGTCGCGGGTGAGCACGACGCCTGCTTGCTGTTCGCCGTCGCGCAGTGTGGTGTCGTGGAAGAAGACCTGTTGCGGAAAGTCGAGCGATTCGCGTGATGAGGGTTCCCAGTTCCATGGGCTGGTGAACCATCGTCCGGGCCGCTCGTGTCCGGGATCAGTGTGCGTGTGATGTCTTGTCATGGAGGCTCCCTGTTGGGTGGAGGTCTCGGTTGTGGACCGTGATCGGCGGCTCGAGCCGGAGGGATGAGCGGGGCCATCGCGGCTCGGACGGCGCATCGTTGAGAAGGCGAACGCCACATCCACTCGCAGTGTGGAGGCGACTCTCCCGCCCAGACGGCCTCAGCGCGATCCGGTTGGGACGATGCAGGTGGCGTGCTCGGGACACAGCAGTGCGGCCGAGTCGAGTGCGATCCGCCCGGGCAAGGCCGTGTCGACTACGACTCGGCTCTCCCCGAGTCGAGCGGGCCTCTGGCGCTGCGGCGGCGCGTGCAGGAGGTGAGTGACGCTGACGCGGGCGGGCCGGCCGACGCGACGGCCGAGCACGGGCCGCGTGGACGACTGCGTCGTGGGCCAGGTTCAGCACCCTTGAGGAGTGGTAGACCAGCGTGAATCCGACGTCCGTGATCGCGGGCAGCGCCGAGGGCGGATCGCGGTGAGGGTCCCCTGCAGTTCCATCGAGTCTTAGTCCGCGGGCTCGAGGGCCTGGAAGTCGAAGAACATGGGGTCGTACTCGTGGCCCCAGTACTCCGCGGGTGCTTGCAGCATGCCAGGAGTGCGCTCGTCCGTGATGCGCTGGCCGCCGTAGCCGTACTCGAGATCCCAGCCCGACGGCGTGCGCACGTAGAACGACAGCATCATGTCGCCCATGTGGCGGCCGAGATCTGCGGTGATCTTCAGCTCCGGGTGGCGCTTCGCAAGGGTGTAGGCGCGGCCGACGTCGTTGATCTCCTTGGCCTCGACCATGATGTGCTGGAGTCCCCGCATGCCCGGCACGACCATGTGTGCCGTGCTGTGGTGCCGCGGGTTCACCCGGTAGAAGCGCATCGCGTCCCCGCCCCCGACGATGACTGCGTCCGACACCTTCGCACCGAGGACGTCCACGAGCATCCGGTGCTCGGCCTCACCGTCCGGAACGACGACGTTGACGTGGCCGAGGCCCTGGTCGCCGGTCTGGAACCCGCTGTGCGGGCGGGGCGGAAGGAAGGAATCGTCTCGTCGGGACGGCAGGACGAACAGCTCGTAGCGGAAACCCGCCGGGCTTTGGAAGTAGAGCATCTCGCCGACCAGCCGATCGGCGCACTCGCCCGCGTCCGCCACCTTGTAGGGGATGTTCTGCCGCGACAGTTCCTCCTGTGCGTTGCCGAACTCCTCGTAGGACGCGAGTTCCCAGCCCTGGTAGGACATCCTGTTGCGCTCTCCAGGATGGATCGAGATCCGATAGGCGTTGTCGTCGATCTTGAAGCGAACGGCACCATCGGAACCGGGCTGACCGAGCTGGAACGCGAAGACCTCAGGTCCGATCTCGTTCCAGACGCTGTGCTTCGGCGACTCGACGCCGACGTAGCCGAGGCTTGCAACTCGAATCATCGATGTCCCTCCAGACTTGGCGAAGGCGTTGACCTCCGCGGAATTTGATCTTCAAAGCATGAATCCGGGGGCGACGATGTGGCGCCGCCCCCGGAGGGCGTTGCGCTCTAGCGGCGTGCTTCCAGCTTCCTGACGCGCTCCTCGAGGCCGAAGAGCTGGGCTGCGTTGGTCGAGAGGATCTTGCGCTCGGACTCCTCGTCGAGGCCGAGCTCCCTGACGTAGGCCGCACCGTTGACGCCGTCCCAGCCGCCGAAGTTGCTGCCGATCAGCACGTTGTCGGCGCCGGCGAAGTCGACCAGGTACTGGCGGGCCTTCGGATCGTGCACGACCGAGTCGAAGTAGAGGTTCTTGAGATAGGTCCGCAGCGGCTTCTGCGCCTTCTGACGCGTGACCGTCTGGCCCTCGCCCATCTGGGACTGGGCCTGCTCGAGCCGGCCGAACTGGTACGGGATCGACCCGCCGCCATGGGTGATCGACACCTTCAGGTTCGGGAACGCGTCGAACACCCCGCCCAGGAGCATGCTGCTGATCGCCAGCGTCTCCTGGTGGAGGTAGCCGACCATCCACGTCATCATCGCCCCCCGGGACCAGTCGAGCTTGGCGTCCCCCTTGCCCACGTTGCCCGGGTCGCCGTCCTGGCCGACCGGATACGGGTGGATCAGGATCGGCGTGTTCGTCTTCTCGGCGTGCTCGTACACCGGCCAGAAGTACTCGTCAGCCAGCTCCCGGCCGACCGCCTCCGACCCGATGTAGATGCCGCGCCCACCGATCGACCGAGCCCGGTCCATCTCATGGATCGACGCCTCGATGTCCTGCAACGGCAGCGTGGGGATGAAGAACAGCCGATCCGGGTCCGCCTCGCAGAACTCCGCGAGCGCATCATTGACCTCGGCCGCCCACTTCACACCGAGCTCGCGCTCCAGCCAGTACAGCACCATCATCGGGGCGATCGACACGCCGAAGATGTCGATGCCCGCCTCGTCCATCCTGGCGAGACTGTTCGCCGGATCGGAGATCCGGCCGGTGACGAGACCCTCGGCGACGATGGTGTAGTTGCCGATGCGCAGCGTCTCGTCGCCGTTCTCGGCGCGATACACCTCCGGCCCGAACGGGCCGGCGTGCCCCATCAGCCGCATCGGGATCACGTGGCCGTGGATATCAATGGTTACAGCGTCTGACATGAGAACCGTTCCCTTGGTCAGTTGTCGGAGATGAGACGTGGGCGTCAGCTCGCGCAGAGCTCTTCGGCGCGGGGGACGAGGGCTCCATCCGCGACCACGGCATGAATTGCGCTCTCGGGCCGGCAGCCGGAGTGGGCGGTATTGGAGCGCATGATTGGACCCTGGACGCCCCAGACGTCCTGGGCCTCGAGGACAACCTGAAGAGCGTCGGGCTGGACCGACCGAGCCGCCTCGACAGCGACGTACAGCGTCTCGACGGCGTCGTAGCAGTAGGTGGTCGGGGTAACTGCCAGTTGCGCGACTGGGATTCGAATGTTGCTCTGGAACAGCTCGTCCAACTCGGTTTGGTCGGGGTGGTCTTCGAAGAAGGACGGATCGACGTCGGCGGGCCGGACGAACCCGCGGGCACCTTCGACGGCGTCGCCAACAATCTCCAGGAAGTCGCGATCGAGGCCTGACGCCCCAAGCAAGAGCTTTGCGTAGGTCAGCTCTCCACTGGCAGAGCTGGTCGTGGCCTCCTCGACCCGCTCTCTGGTCTCTGTGATCACATGAACACCTCGTCTCGTTCGTCGCTGGTGTCCCAGGCAAGCCAGTCGCGGTGACTTCCCGACGCCCTGACACGGCGGTCATCCGATCCGGCAGGAAGGGCTCGGCCTGGCCGTCGTGGGGCAAAGGGCCGTTGCCACCAGCAATTAACCATGGTGTTACGTTGGCCACCATTGGCTGGGAACACAGGCCTCCAGGCGATGACTGGCTCCCGCACCAAAGCGGCAATGCCGCGGTGTCGCCGGATTTCTCAGGCGGAGAGAAGGAAGAGGACGCCCATGCAGTGGCTCGGGAAGCTGTCGGCCACACGCGCCGAAGGGCATGACCTGGAATGTCTGGGAGCCGATGCCGAGCGAATCCGGAAGGCATGGGGCCCGGGCGCGGTGCTGTGGGCAGCCGAGGTCGGCGAGCGTGTCATCGAGAAGGCGGGGCAGGAACTGCCCCTCCTCGGCGGAAGCAGGTCGATCGTAGATGCCCTTCGCCCGTCGACGATGTCGACCACCTTGCGCGTACTGGCAATCGTCTCCGGATGCGCGGAGCCAGGGGCTTCGGTGGTGACCGTCGAGGCCGAGGAGGCCACGCGAGACATAGCACGCCGTGGTCTGAAGCTGCACGAGTGGACCCGCTCGATTCGCTTCGGCCACGCGGTGCTCACGACAGCGTTCTTCGACGCCATCTCCGCCGCGTCACCCCCGTACCACGACGACGGCGAGCTGCGGCGAGTGACCTTGCAACTGTTCCAACTGATCGATGAGTTCATCGCCGCCATGTCGACGGTGTTCCTCGACGAGCAGGGCGCTTGGAGCGCCAGCAGGTCCGCGGCACAGCTCGAGCTGGTCAGGAAGGTGATCGAGGGAACTCCGGTCGATCACACCGCGGCCGAACGACTTCTCGACTACCCGTTGACCGGAACACATCTGGCAGTCATCGCCTGGCGCATGTCACCGAGCGAGGGCACCGCACACGGTCTTCGCGAAGCCATCGACCCGGTGCTGCGCTGCTGGGGCACACCAGAGGCGTCGCTGGTAGTACCGGTGGGATCCAACACGTTGTGGGCGTGGGGTGCCTTCGAGTCGAAGGCGCATCTCACGCCAGGTGCGGTGCTGCCCGAGTTCGACGACGCCAAGGTCGTCGTCGGACAGGTCGGGTCGGGGGTCGAGGGGTTTCGGCGCAGTCACCGCGAGGCACGCGCGGTGGAGCGACTGCTCCGCCGCGGATCTGATCGGCAGCGCGCCTCCCTGGCCCATCAGGACGTCGACCTGGACGTCCTTCTGCTGGAGGATCGGGAAGCCGCGCACCAGTTCGCCGCGCGTCACCTCGGCCCCCTCGGTGCCGACGACTCGCGCATGGCCGAACTGCGCAGCACGCTGCGTCGCTACCTCGACACCAATCACAGCCTGGCAAAGGTGGCTGCCATGGAGCAGATCTCACGCAACACGGTGACCTACCGTGTACAGCAGGCGTTCACCCTGTGCGGCCACTCCGGGGACGGCCCCACCGACAAGCTACGCGCAGCCCTCACCGTCGCCGAATGGCTCCTCGTCTCACCACACACAGGCCAATAGCGTCCGCCGAAGCAGCCTGACCAGCACAATTAATGTACCGGGGTTGGCCGACTGCCCACGTTCGGGCGGCCCTTGGCCGACCTGGTCGGTACCGCCGCGCCGAACGTGCGGCTGCGGTTCCAGCACAGCACCGAACGGGTCGTGCAGCAGGCGCCGGACAACCTGCGCACGGCTGGTCGCGGGGACCGACCGGATCGGCCTGATGCCCGAACGGTCGCGTTCCCCACGCTCTCCGGGTTCCGATCACCGTCGTCCAACCCGCTTTCGAGATCGGCCACTTGGTGGAGTCCCTGTGGTGGCATCCCCTCCATGCGCGGAACCGGCCCACCTGTGGCTGCGCCGCATGGCCGCCCAGGTCGGCCAGACCGTCGAGAGCGGCCTATGGTTCAAATTTGTAGCATCATGCTAGCCTCCAGATGTCCAAATTTGGACATCTCTTGCCCTCGCATGCCTCCGGAGTGCTCAGTGAACATCCTGTTGTGGGTTGTCCAGTCCCTCCTCGCCGCCGCCTTCCTCGCCGTGGGCGCCATGAAGATCTTCCGGAAGAGGGCTGAACTCGCGGCCACCTTCGGCTGGGTCGAGCAGTTCTCCGACCTGAGCGTGAAGGCGATCGGCGCCCTGGATGCCCTGGTCGGCTTCGGCCTGGTGCTCCCGGGCGCCACGGACGTCGCCCCGATGCTGGTCCCCTGGGCGGCGCTCGGCGGGATAGCGCTCGCGGGCGGCGGTTCGGTGGTCCACCTGCGCCGGTCCGAGACCCAACTCGCCGCCGTGAACGTCGTCTACATAGCCCTGCTGGCCCTGATTGCCTGGGGCCGCTTCGGCCCGTACGCCTTCTGACGACCCGAGGCCGGGCCGGCCGGACCAAGTGGGCTGAGCGGGGCTCAGGTGGCGGAGCCGGCCGCCGCGCCGGTGTCGAGGTCGGCGCCCCAGCGGTCGACGGACTCCTGAAGGTCCAGCGGCAGCAGTCGGGCCTGCTCGTCCTTGCTCGGCCAGTCCTCGCGCGGCACCCGCCACATCACCTCGAACTCGATGCCGTCGGGGTCCTTGGCGTAGAGCGACTTCGACACCTGGTGGTTGGTGGCGCCGACCAGCGCGCCGCGCCGCTGGAGCTTCTGCGCGATCTCGGAGAGCTCGCCGAGCGTGCCGACTTCCCAGGCCAGGTGGTAGAGGCCGACCTGTCCGGGCGTGGGGCCGCCGGCCTGGGTGCCGACCGCGAAGAGGCCGAGGTCGTGGTGGTTGATGGTGTCCTTCGCGCTGAGGAAGGCGGCGCGGCCGGGGATCTCGTCGGCCACCTTGAAGTCGAGGACGTCGGTGTAGAACTCGACGGACCGGGCGACTTCGCGGATGTAGAGGACCGCGTGGTTGAGGCGTCGTACAGGCATGGTGGGGAGGTCCGTTGCTTGAGGGTTCAAGTGTCAGCCGTCAGCGTAGAGCGCGTAAGTTGAGAGTTCAAACATTTAGCTCAGAGTGTTACGCCAGGTCCGGTCCGGCCGCGGTGTGACCGGTCCTCGCGGCCTCACCGCGACCCGGCCCGAACCCCACAGCCGCAGGTCCGCAAGATCGTGCATCTGTGCTGGGAGCAGCGGCTGGGCCCGGTCCAGATCGCCGGCCGGCTGGGCATGCACCTCCACCTGGGCCGACTCGCTGTCGGTCGGCGAGGCGAAAGCGCGATCGCTGGAGGAGATCGTGAACAGCCCGTATCCCTCGGCCTGCATCCGTCTCGTGTGCGCCAGCAGCGCGGTTTCCGTGGCGTCCGGACCCGGCGCGACACCCGGAGAGGCGCGAGGTTCAGGCAGGCGAGCGCCGAGGCCGTCGGGTCGTCCTCGGCGTCGTTGGCGGCGCAGGCCGCCACGGCGTGATGGTGTGGTCCGGCGGAGCCGGTCACGATCTTCGCCTCGGTGGTCGTGCTGTCGGAGTTGCGGAGGCGGATGCCGCCGCCGATGTCGAGTGGCTGCAGCGGCATCGGGCGGGGCGTTCCCGTCGGCGGTGGTCCGACCGCAGCTTGCGGCGGCGCCTCGGGTTGGCATTCCCGTGTTGAGCACTCGTCACCTCGTTACCAACTCTTTGGCAACTGTCCAGTTATATACATGTGTAAACTACTGGTCATGGAAGCGAGTCAGTCGACAGACCCGGTGGAACACGTCGCGACGCCACGCAACCGCACCGGCGGCTCCGACCCGCGGGTCCGGCGGACTCGCCGCTCCCTGCAGGAAGCGATGGCGAGCCTTGTCGAAGAGGCGTCACCGGTGACCATGAGCGCGGTGGCACAACGCGCGGGACTGAGCCGTCAGGTGCTGCACAACCACTACGACTCGATCGAGCCCCTCGCAGCGCAAGTGCTCGTACGTCGCATACTCGAAGGCGCCGGGCACGAGGTCCCGCCGGAACCGGAGACCGCGTTGCAAGCGCTCGTCGACGCGGTGCGGCGCGATGGACTGGCTCCGTTCCTCGCGTTCATCCAGCGCGACCGAGACGTGTTCCTCGCGCTGCGCGAACTCGCCCACGGACAGACCACCGCGATGCTCGCGCAGGTGTTCTCCGGGCTCGTCAGCGGACACCCGGACATCGACGAATCTGCCGCCGCTGACAGAGAAGCAGCGCTGTTCGCCGCTGGAGGGATGACGACCCTGGTCGACGCATGGCTGCACATGCCCGCGCCACCGGACGCGGCGGCGCGGGCAGCGCTCCTTGAGCGCTACGCGCACGCGGTCTTCACCGCACGACGCTGAGGCACCACAGCGAGGAAGTCACCGCAGCCGACCCCTCCGCTGTCGGACAGCGACACAACCGACGAGACCGACCGACCCGGCCTCCAGAGAAAGGCCGCACCATCATGAAGATCATCGCGTTGGAAGAGCACTTCGTCGTCCCCGAGCTCATGGACGCGTGGCAGGACGGTCCGGACAAAACCGAGGAAGACAGTGCGCTTGAGCGGGCGCGCCGCGTGCAGCGGGCGCTGCTCGACACTGGTGAGAAGCGGATCGCCGACATGGACGACCAGGGTGTCGATTTGCAGGTCCTCTCGCTCACCTCGCCCGGCGTACAGAACCTGCCCGCCCCGGACGCGGTCGGCATCGCGCGGCAGGCCAACGACGCCCTCGCCGACGTCGTCGCCGCGCACCCCGACCGGTTCCAGGGCTTCGCCGCGATCCCCACCCCGGACCCGGCAGCGGCCGCCGCCGAACTGGAACGCGCCGTCGCAACTCTCGGATTCCCCGGCGCACTCATCAACGGGCGCACCGGCGACCTGAGCATGGACAGCCGCGTCTTCGACGACCTGTACGACGTCGCCGAACGACTTGGGGCACCCATCTACCTGCACCCCCAGGCACCCACTGCCCCGGTCCGCGACGCGTACTACTCCGGCTTCGGCGACCTGGACTTCATCCTGTCCTCGCCGGCCATCGGCTGGCACTACGAAACCGGGGTGCAGTTCCTCCGCATGGCGATCGGCGGAGTATTCGACCGGCACCCCGGCATGCAGGTCGTCCTCGGCCACTGGGGCGAGCTCGTGCTCTTCTACCTCGACCGAGCGCAGCCGGTCCTCGAGCAGGCCGGCCTGCACCTCCAGCGCCCGCTGTCAGAAGTGGTCCGGGAGAACGTCTGGGTGACCGGCAGCGGCATCCTCTCCGAGCGGTACTACCGCTGGGCGTGCGAGGTCGTCGGCGCGGACCGCATCATGACTGCGACCGACTACCCCTACATCGACAATTCCGGCGGCGCCGCCCGGACCTTCATCGAGAGCCTGCCGGCGACCGAAGCGGACCGCACCGCGACCGCGTCGGGCAACTGGGAGCGACTCACCGCACGTCGAGCAGGGCAGAGCAGCCCGAACGCGTGACGTGTCCCAGCTCCACGGTGCAGAAACGTCGAACACGGTCTGTTCATCCATGGAGGCAACGGTGACGGCAGCAGCACCCCTTCCACAACGTATTTGATCGTGTGCTGCTCCCTTTCATGCTCATGCGCGCCACTGTGATCGGCAGGTGGCGGCTCGGAGATCGGCCACCTGACTGACTCCATCCGCAGTCGCCCTGCGAGGTGGAAGGCACTCCAGATGTCAGGGACCCTGCCGTAGCCGATGCTCACCGAGACGGTGCGCGGTCCCGCCCTGTCTCCACGGTCGACTGCGCAGCCGAAGTAATGGCCAGGGCTTGCTCATGTCCGTTGTCCACGGCTGAACGGGCATGAGGGCCTGTCTGACCGCAGCCTGTGATCGGCTCAGAGGCTGCCCGGGCGGACCAGGCTGGTCCTCTTCACCCCGGTCAGGATGGGGGTGACTTCAAGGGTGGTGATGTGTTCGAGGGCACCGATGGTGTCGCTGAGGAAGTGGTAGAGCGCGTGGAGGTCGGTTGCCGCGACGGCCACGAGGAGGTTGGCCGATCCGGTGGCGGCGGAGGCGAAGCGGACCTGGGGGTGGCGGCTGAGTTGTTGTCCGGTTTCCTCCAGGCCGCCGGGGGCCACGGTGATCCACAGGAGGGCTTCGGTCCGGATGCCCAGCCGGGCCAGGTCGACCTCGGTCGCGAGTCTGAGGACCTGGCCGTCCACCAGTGCCTCCAGCCGGCGGCGGGCGGTGAGGGCGGTGGTGTCGGCGCGGCGCGCGAGGTCGGTGTAGGAAGCTCGGCCGTCCTCGATCAGTGCGGTGATCAGCTGGTGGTCGAGGGGCTGGGGGACGGGCCGGGTGGGTGCCGCGGTCATGTCGGGCCGCAGGCTGGTCAGTTCGGTCTGCGTCAGCAGGCCGCCGCTCCAGTCGAAGGCGGCGGGGAAGACCCGGAGCAGGACGTGTGAGGTCCAGGACTGGACCGCGGGGGTGGCAGGCAGGTCCCGCAGCAGGAGGTTGTTCCGGGCGTCTGGTCCGTCCAGGAACAGGATGGTGCAGATCTCGTCTCCGCCGCCGAGGACGTCCACCCAGATGGTGTCGAGGCGGCGGGCGAGGGTGGCGGCGATGGCGCTGATCCGGTTGGGCTTGCACCTGATGCGCAGGGCCAGCGGAATCAGCTCGGGGAAGTGCACGGGGTTGCGTACGGCCGTTGCCCGCAGGGTGCCGTCGCCGAACAACGGTGCCGTACGCCGTACGACGGTGCGCTCCGAGATGCCCAGGACCCGGCCGACCGTACGCCAGGAGGCACGCGGGGCGGCCAGCAACGCCGCGGCGATCCGACAGTCCGTTTCACTCAGCTGTTGGCGTACTGTCTCCATCAAACGAGATCCTACGTCTCACTTCCTCGATCCACCCGGTCATTTCTGGCTCAGATTCTCGCCTCGGCCTAGAAACATCTCAGGACAACCGAGACGAGAGAAAGCAGGTGAGCACGATGACTGCGGGTATCGAGCACGCAGTGGTGGATACCGGCCGGGGCAAGGTCAAGGGAGTCGCTCAGGGCGAGGCGCTTTCCTTCCGGGGCATCCCGTACGCCGCGTCGCCGGTCGGAGGGCTGCGGTTCGCCGCGCCGCAGCCGCACCCGGGCTGGACGGACGTGCGGGACGCGGCCGCGGCCGGCCCGTCCGTTCCGCAGGCGGCCTCCCGGCTGGAGAAGGTGCAGGGGAAGCGGGTACCTGACTGGAACGAGGACGGCAGCCTGACCGTCAACGTCTTCACTTCGCGCCGGGCGCTGGAGGACGGCGCCGCCCGCCCGGTGCTGGTCTGGTGGCACGGCGGCGGCTTCACCAGCGGCTCCGGCGGCTGGGACTGGTACGACGGCGGCCGCCTCGCCGCACTCGGCGACATTGTCGTCGTCACCTCCAACTACCGGGTGGGCCCACTGGGTTACCTCTACCTGCCCGAGATCGGCGCGGCGAACCTCGGTCCCCAGGACCAGGCCGCCGTGCTGTCCTGGGTGCAGAACAACATCGCGTCTTTCGGCGGCGACCCGCGCGCGGTCACCGTCGGGGGGCAGTCCGCCGGAGCGTACTCGGCCCTGTCGCTCGCGCTCGACCCCGCGACGAACGGATCCATTGCCCAGGTGCTGCTGCAGAGCGGTCCCTTCGGCCTGAACCCGCAGGATCCGCACCAGGCCGCCGAGAACGCCGACGCCTACCTGCGCCTGCTGGGCATCCCGAACGGCACGGACGCCGCCAAGGCCCTGCGCACCCTGCCGGCCGAGCAGTTGCTGGACGCCTACGGCCGCCTCTCCGTCCAGCTCGCGGCCCCGGGCAGCGCGGCTCCGCCGATGTACCCGGTCCTCGGCGCCCCCGGCATGCCCCGCACCAGGCAACAGGCCCTCACCGACGGCGCCCTGGAAGGCAAGCCCCTGCTGATCGGCACCACCCGCGACGAGATGACGGCCTTCTTCGCCTTCGACCCCCGCATCCAGAACCTCACCACCGACACCGCCCTGGACCTGCTCACCGCCCAGATCGGCCGGCAGACCGCCCAGGACGTCTACCAGCAGCACGCCGCCCGCCTCCCGCGGGCGACACCGGCGCAGATCTTCACATCGGTGCAGACCGACGGCCTCTTCCGCACTGGCTCGCTTCAGATCGCCGACCACCACGCGGCCGGCGGCAACACCACCTACGTCTACCAGTTCGACCACGCCCCCACCGAGGACCCCTACGCCCTGGGCGCCACCCATTGCGCCGAACTGCCCTTCCTCTTCAACACCTTCGACTCCTACCCCGGCAGCCCGATCCTCGCCGGCGCCGACGACGCCCAGCGCGCCCTGGGTCTCGAATTCGCAACCGCCGTCGCGGAGTTCGTCGCCACCGGAACGAGTCGCGACTGGCTGCCCTACGCCCCCGCGGCCGCGGCCCGCATCCGCCACTTCGGCTGAGACAGGAGACCTGAGAAGCGATTCCCGAACCGAGGGACACGACTGCCCCTCAAGCTTTTGTGGGCATCGGGCTTGTTCGGGTGATCGCTCCACGGCCGGCGCCGCTCGACGGTACGCCCGGCGAGGGCGGACGTGCGGTCGGCTCTGCCGACGTCAGCGGCGACCTCGCGGGCCGGCGGCTCTGCTCGGCGACTCCACGGTCTTGTCGGTGGTGTTCGGCGCGTTCTCAGGCAGGTTCGTGGGACCCGGGCCTGTCGGAGTTCGGCAGGCTGCTTTGGATGTCCTTAGCCTCGGCCACCGCAAACCGAAGTCGCTCCATCTCCGTGTGCAACTCCTCCACCCGGGCCGAAGCAGCCCGTTCCCGCTCCTCCGACAACCTCACCACCGACGGCATCCGCCACCTCCGACACAGCGAAACCGAACGCAGCGGATCCAGCCTGCCTCCCGGCGCTGATCACATGCCTGACCTGCCAGAACTTGACACTACGTCCGCTTCGGGAGTCGCTTCTCAGCTACCACCTTTCTGCCGCAATCTGTGGACAGGGCCGGGTCAGTCGCCCAGGACTTGCCGAAGGTATGGGTTGCCGAAGCGTCGATCCGGATCGAGGCGGTCACGCAGTGCGGTGAATTCACCGAAGCGTGGGTACGCCGCCGCGAAGTAGTCGGCGTCACGTGTGTGCAGCTTGCCCCAGTGCGGGCGTCCGCCGTGCGCGGTGAAGATGCGCTCCGCCGCGGAGAAGTACTCACGGTAGGGCATGCCCCGGTAGGTGTGGACGGCGATGTATCCGCTCTCACGGCCCGACGCCGTGGAGAGGGTGATGTCGTCCGCGGGTGCCGTACGCACTTCGACGGGAAAGCTGATGCGCAGATCCGAACGGTCGAGCATGGCCTTCAGCTCGCGCAGGGCGTCGATCAGTGCCTCGCGCGGGAGGGCGTACTCCGTCTCGATCATCTTCACACGGCGGGGGGAGGTGAAGACCTTGTACGGGATGTCCGTGTAGGTGCGGGCGGAAAGAGCCCGGCTCGACACCCTCGCTATGGCCGGGACGGCGGCGGGCACGGCCCGCCCCAGCGAGTTGACTGCCTGGAAAACGCCGTTGGAGAGAAACTCGTCCTCGAACCAGCCTCTGAACCGGCTTGTCGGGGCGAGCGGACCTGTGCTGCGGTTGTTGCGCAGGGTGTTGCAGTTGTCGGTGTGCGGGAACCAGTAGAACTCGAAGTGTTCATTCGTCGCGTGGAGTTCGTCGAAGGTCGCGGTGACCCTGTCGAACGTCATCGGTTCGTCGCGCGCGGTGAGAAGGAACAGCGGTTCCACGGCGAACGTGATCGCGGTGACCACTCCGAGCGCGCCCAGCCCGATGCGCGCGGCGGCGAACACCTCCGGGTTCTCGTTCTCCGAACAAGTGAGCAAGGAGCCGTCCGCGGTGACCAGTTCGAGTCCGCGTATCTGTGCTGCGATGGCGGCGGAGTCGCGGCCGGTGCCGTGGGTGCCCGTACTGGTTGCTCCCGCGACGGTCTGCTCCATGATGTCGCCCATGTTCGTGAGAGACAGACCGCTCTGGGCCAGGGCGACATTCAGGTCTTTGAGACGCGTACCTGCTTCGACGGTCACGGTGCCGGCGTTCCGGTCGATCGTGCGGATGCCGGTGAGTCGGTCGGGCCGTATCAGTACGCCCTCCGTCGCGGCCGTGGCGGAGAACGAGTGGCCGCTGCCGACGGGCTTGACCGTCAGGCCGTCCTCCGCGGCCTGGCGCACGACGGCGCGAAGTTCGTCGACCGAGGCGGGGGTGACGTCTCGCGCCGGTCGGACTGCGACATTGCCGGCCCAGTTACGCCACACGCCTCTGTCCGCACCGTGGTGAGTTGTTGCCATTTCCGTCTTCCTTTCTTGACAGCGGCGGGTGGTGGCGCCTTCGCGGCGGCTGCTAGCGGACGGAACGGATGCGGTAGACGAGCAGGGCTCCGATGGTCGCGGTCACGCCCACGAGGGTGAAGAGGAGCGGATAGCCGTGCCGGGAGTTGATGATGACGCTGGCGATCAACGGGGCCAGGGCCGGTGGGATGATGGAGCCGATGTTCATGATGCCGAGGTCCTGGGCACGGCTCTCGGCATCGGGCAGCACCTGGGTGATCAACGCTTGGTCGACGGCCATGTAGGCGCCGAAGCCTGCGCCCATGAGCGCGGATGCCACCAGCAGGATGGAGTAGGTCGGAAAGCTCGCCAGAAGGAAGCCGGACACCGCCTGGAGCAGCGCTGCCAGGGCGACGAAGATCCGTCGCCTGCCGAGGCGGTCCGACAACGTTCCAGCGACAGCGGTCGCTACCAGCCCGGCCAGGAGGTAGACGACGGTGCAGACGAGCAGCCCGCTGTCAGGATCGGGCACCTTGAGTGCGTCGGTGAGGTAGTAGAGCGTGTAGCAGACACCCAGCGAGTTCGCCAGGTTGACCAGCAGTCGTCCGCCGAAGGCCCAGGAGAACTCACGGTTCTTCAGTGAGCTGCCCATGGAGGTGAGCACGGCGCGCAGCCGCAGCGGCGGTTCACTGCCGTAGGCGGCCTCACGGTAATGCAGCAGGAACGGCACCATGCAGATGATCAGCATGGCTGCCATGACGGCGAATGCTGCCTGAGGTGAGAGGGCGAAGGCCGAGGTAACGGCGATGCCGACCACCACGCCGAGGGCCTGAGGGCCGTAGATGGCGCTGGAGATCATTCCCCGCTGGTTCTCGGGGACGCGGTCGGCGATGACGGCGGTCAGTGCGGCGGTGACCGCGCTGAGCCCCAGCATGCTCGCCGACCATGCCACCGTCACGCCGGTGACCGTCGTTTGTGCGCCGGTGACGATCAGTCCGGCGGCGAAGGCGAGGGCACCGCCCGCGAGCCAGAGTCTGCGTCGGCCGAAGCGGCTGCGGGAACGGTCGCACAGCGCGCCGCATATGGGGAGGGCGACGAGCGCGGCCAATCCGGAGACACCGTTGACGACGGCGAAGTCGGAGACCTTCGAGGCCGGGTCGATGGCCTCCAGTTGCTGGGGGAGGAGCAGTTGGAGGGGGACGAGGTTGGCCATCCAGAAGCCGAGCCACACCAGGCCGTACAGACTGGTCCAGCGGCGCGAGACGGGCGCGGCGGGTCCTTGGGCGGTGGCCTGGCCGAGGGGTCTTGCAAGGGCAGGAGCGGGGGAGTCGAAGTCGGGGAGCATCGGGCCTCCGGGAGAAGGTGGGCCGCGGATGTGGGGGATGCGGATGGGGATTTGGGTCAGAGGAAGGCGTGTCCTTCACCCCGATAGGTGGAGGCCTGGCCGACGATGTCGCTGCCGGAGACCAGGTGGAGGGTGTTCACCCGCTCGCACAGTTCGCCGGCTTTGGCGTGCCGGAACCACACGTGGTCGCCGAGCCGCAGCCCGTGCGCTGCCGGACCGAGCACCGGTGTCTGCACTTCCCCCGCTCCTTCCTGCGGGTTCATCCGCAGGCCCCGGGGCCAGGTGAGCGTGGGCAGACGGTCGCGGCCGGGCGGGCCGGAGGCGACCCAGCCGCCCCCGAGCACGGTGGCGATCTTGTCCGTGGGACGGCGTACGACCGGCATGACGAAGTACGCGGCGGGCCGGGGACGGAAGCGCCGGTAGAAGTCGAACAACCCCGGTCCGTACAGGCCCGAACCCGCGCCGATCTCGGTGATGACGTGTTCGGCCGAGGTCTGCTCCACGGAGCCGGTGCCGCCGCCGTTGACGAATTCCAGCGGGGCGACGGTCTCGACCGCGGCGATCGCGGCGGCGCGCCGGTCGGCCAGTTCGCGTGCGGAGAGACGTTGCATGGCGCGGAGCGCGGCGCGCTTGAGAGGGGAGCCGGGCTGGTTGTCGCCCATGCCGGCGATCTGTCCTTCGTAGGACATGACCCCGGCCAGGTGGAAGCCCTGACGGCTCTGGATCGCCCGGGCGAGCGCAGCGGCCTGGTGCGGGGTGTGCACGGGTGAGCGGTACGGGCCCAGGTGGATGCGCCCGCCGGCCAGTTCCAGGGAGGCGTCTAGATCGATGCACAGCCGCAGAGGTGGGTGGGCGGCACCGATGGCCTCGTCGATGAAGTCCAGCTGGGCGACGGAGTCGATCATGAGGGTTATGCGTGAGGCGGCCCGCTCGTCCTTGGCCAGCTGTTGCAACGCGGTGCGGTCCGCGGTCGGGTAGCCGATGACCACGTCCTCGTGGTCCTCGGCCAGCCAGAGGGCTTCGGGCAGGGTGAAGGCGAGAATGCCCCGGTAGCCCTGGCGCTTCAGGACACGCTGGATCAGGTCGCGGCTGCGGACCGACTTGCTGGCCAGGCGGATCGTGGCGCGACCGCCCGTGCGGTGCACCAGATCGCCTGCGTTGGCGTCGAAGGCATCAAGGTCCACCACGGCGAACGGCGGATCCAAGTGCTGGGTGGCCCGCTCCAGTTGGGCCATCCGGACCTCGCTGAAACCGGCCATGGCGGAGGCGGCCGATTTCACGTCCGGCCAGGACGCCACATGTGCGCTCACATCCGCACCCTTTCTCGGTAGTTCAGTGGACCGGCCTGGTAAGCGGCGGCCGGGAACCACGTCAGACGTTCGAGCGGTCCGAAGGCCGCGCCGCATCGGACCGGCGGCGGCCCGTGGGGGCGATGATTCGCTCTCGTTGCTTTCTCCCCTTGGCCTCGGCGAGCGGGATCACCCACCGCATCAGGCGGGGGAAGACGCCGGCGATCCGCTGGACACGTCCGCCCAGGAGAGGGAACACCACCTCGACCGGCTTGGAGACGATCGCGTCGACGACGGTCTCGGCGATCCGCTCCGGTGCGAACGACTTCTCGGCGAAGGCGATGGCGCAATCGGGGTCGGCCAGCTCCTGCTCCAGCATGTCCGTGCGCGTGGACGGAGGATGAATGATCGTGAAGTCCAGTGGCCCGTCGCGTTCCTCCAGGGCCACGCTGTGGTGAAAGGCCCGCAGCCCGTGCTTCGAGCCGCAGTACGTCGCGTATCCGGGGAGCGGGAGGAACGACGTCATGCTGCAGACGGTGATGATGTGGCCGCGGCCCTGCGCCCTCATCCGCTCGATCGCCGTGCAGGTGCCGGTGATCGCGCCGAGCAGGTTGACCTCCAGGATGTCGCGGTGCTGGCGCGGGCTGAGGTCACTCGCGTGGCCGGTGTGGGTGATGCCGGCGTTGTTCACCAGCACGTCGACGGCTCCGAACGCGGCCTCGGTCGCTTCGAAGGCCTTGACCCACGCCGCAGGATCCCGGACGTCCAGGACACAGCCGGCGGCCCGGCTGCCCAGACTGAGCGCCCTGGCCTGTACGGCCTGCTCGTTGACGTCGGACAGCATCACCCGGTGGCCGCGTGCGACCGCCGACTGCGCGATCGCGGCCCCGATACCGGAGCCTGCGCCGGTCACGAGAAGGACCCGGCTGTTCTCAGACACGTCATTCATGGCGAAAGAGTCTCCTGGTCGTATGTCCAAGTCAACTGTCCGATAGGGGATCGTCAACGATTGTTACCTGGGGATTCACAGCCGTAGCATCTCGATGCGGCCACCGTTCAGCTCTGCGGCGCGGACGGGATCGTCGGTCGGCGCGGTCGCGGCGAACAGGGTGCGCCCGTCCTGGCCTGCGACCAGGCAGCTCAGGGTGTTCTGGCTCGTCGTCACGCGGTCGAGGACACGACCCTCCTCGGCCATGCGCACGCATTCGCCGCGCAGCGCGTTCGCGATCCACATCGTCTCGCCGTCGCTGTGCCAGGCGATGCCGTCGGGGGCGATCGGTGAGGCGGAGCGCTTGGCGATGGCCGGGTGGTCGAGGAGTGCCGAGATCCTGCGGGTGATCCGGCCGAGAAGCCCCGGATGGTTCACCGCATGCCACAGGGGCGGAGAGATCAGCGGGGCCCAGGGGCGCGGCTGCCCGAGTGTGCCGTCGGGGAGCACCGGGAAGGCGGTGAGCCGCATGGCCAGGGTTTCGGCCACCACCACGGTGGCGCCGTCGGCCGTCAGGACGCATCCGTTGGGGAAGAGCACCGGCTCGGTCACCCCGAGCAGGGTTCCGTCCGGGGCCAGGCACGCGATCGGTGCCTTCGTCGGGCCGGGCGGCGCGTAGAGCATGGCGTTGGCGTGCTCGCGGACGAACGCGTGGTAGTCAAAGCCGAAGTTGCCCACGTATGCACGTCCTTGCGGGTCGACGAGCATGTCGTTGACCGGGCCGCCGACAAGGTGCCGCAGATCCGCGTGCTCGACGAGCTCGCCGTCTGTTTCCAGTCGGTACACGACGCCTCCGTCCATGGAGGCGACGAGCATGCGCCCGTCGGGGAGCCAGCCGAGTCCGCCGGCCCGGCCGGGAACCTTGAGGACCGTCTCGGCCTCTCCCGTGCCGTCCCAGCGGTGCACCGTGCCGTGCGCCAGGTCGGAGAACCACAGGGCTCCCTGATGCCAGCGCAGTGACTCGGGAACGCCGAAGCCGCTCAGCGCGACCGATGTCGTCCGTTTCATTCCAGCCGCTCCTTGGTGACGGGCCTCGGGTGGGGTGTCTCTGCCGTCCAGCAAGTTGGTCATCCGTACAGGACGCTTGACTTGTACGGGTGACCGTCTCATTCTGGGCAAACCGAAGTCAACGTTCCGGCAGGAGTTTTTCCGTGGCCCAGACTCGATCGCTCACGCCCGACGGCGCCCGGGCGGACGCACCCATCGCAGTGGACAATCCGGCCACCGGAGCAGTGGTCGGCCACGTCGCAGACGCGTCGGCGCAGGAGGTGGCGCAAGCGGTCGCACGAGCCCGGCAGGCACAACCTGGCTGGGCTGAGCTGAGCGCCCGAAGCCGTGCGGCATTCTTTACGCGTGGTCGCGAGTGGGTGCTGACTCACCGGCAGGAGATCATCGACTCCATCGTCGCCGAGAACGGCAAGACCCAAGAGGACGCGATCGTCGAGATCGTCTACTGCGTCAGCGCCTTCGCCCACTGGGCCAAGCGTGCACGGCACTACCTCGCCGACACGAAGATCCGCTCGCTCTCGCCGTTCGTGCTCGGCCGCAGCATGTACACCCGCCGGGTGCCACTCGGTGTCGTCGGGGTCATCGGCCCCTGGAACAACCCGTTGATCAACTCCTTCGGTGACGCCATCCCGGCCCTGGCCGCCGGCAACGCGGTCGTCCTCAAACCCTCGGAGTACACACCGCTGACCGCGCTGCTCATGGAGAAGATGACCCGTGAGTGCGGCTGGCCCAAGGACGTCTTCCAGGTCGTGACCGGCGCCGGCGCCACCGGCCAGGCCCTGGTCGACGCCGCCGACTTCGTGATGTTCACCGGATCCACGAAGACCGGCCGGGCCGTCGCCGCACGGGCGGGCGAGCGGCTCGTCCCGTGCTCACTGGAACTCGGCGGCAAGGACGCTCTGATCGTGCTGGCCGATGCCTCGCTGGAGCGGGCGGTGAACGTCACCCTGCACGGTGCTCTGTGCAACGGGGGGCAGATGTGCACCTCGGTGGAGCGTGTCTACGTCGAGGAGCCGGTGTACGAGGCGTTCGTCGACAGGCTGCGCCGGCGGTTCGAGGAGGTCACCTCCGGCAGGCCGGCAGGGCTGGGCAGTACCGATGTGGGCGCCATGACCTTCCCGGCGCAGATGGCGATCGTCGAGGACCACGTCCAGGACGCCGTGAGCCGAGGAGCGCGCGTCCTCGTGGGGGGCCACGCCGCCCCCGGCCCGGGCCGGTTCTTCGAACCCACGCTGCTCGTCGATGTCGACCACACCATGAAATGCATGCGCGAGGAGACCTTCGGACCCACGCTGCCCGTGATGAAGGTCGCCAGCGCCGAGGAGGCCCTCCGGCTCGTCAACGACAGCACGTACGGCCTGCAGGCCTCCGTCATCAGCTCGAACATGAAGCGTGCCCGGCACCTCGCGGAGCGTCTCGAGGCAGGCTGCGTCACCATCAACGACGCCCAGACCAACTACATGGCCTTCGGCCTGCCCATGGGCGGCTGGAAGGAGTCGGGCCTCGGCGTACGGCACGGCGCCGAAGGAATCCGCAAGTACACCAGGCTCCAGGCCGTCAGCGTGAACCGCTTCCCGACCCGCCGCGACCTTCACATGATCCCGTTCGACCCTTCGGCCTACCGGTCCATCCTGCGCCTGGTGGACCTCATGTACGGCAACCGCCTGCGCCGCCGGAGCAAGTGACCGCGCCATCGCCCACCAGAACACGAAAGGCCAGATCCCGACGACCACGGCAAACGCCGCCCCGCACATGCCGGTCGGCGCCATGCCCGAGGGCGTCACCCTGCCGCTGCCCCAGCAGAACCCGAGAGGGCGTTATCTCCCGTTGTCTCATCCAGTGATCTCTCCCTCGCTCCAGCCTGGATCCGCTCCTGCCGGAGGGCATCCCAGTCGGCGCGTTCGGGAACGGGGAGACCGCTGATCCTCACGCGGGGCTGCACACCCGCCGGTACGGGGCGTCGGGAACGTAGGTCTGCCACTGGGCCGGGCTCAGGCCGGACCCGCCTGTGCGGGCGCACACCCACGACAGGGCGTGGGCAGGGTCGAGGTCGTACCGCTGGAGGGGGACATGGGCGCTGCCCGCGTACAGGGTGGTGCCGCGAGCGTCGAACGCGAGCGTGTACACCGCGTCCCCGGGAGTGGTGAGCAACCCCCCGATCGGTTGTCCGGTCGGCACGTCCCACAGTTGCAGGCCGCCGTTGCTGCCGCCGACCGCCAGCGTGCGTCCGTCCGGGCTGAAGGCGAGGGCCGACACCGCTTCCAGCCGGGAGCCGGTCCGGGGCCGGAACGTGTTGGGCAGCGCGGCGACCCGGTGGCGGAGGTCGCCGTCCCACAAGGTGACCCGGCCGGTCATGTCGCCGGCGGCCAGTCGTGAGCCGTCGGGCGAGAACGCCAGTGCGCCCGGGGAGTTGCCCTCGACGAGGTCCGCCGCGCCCGCCCGCCAGGACGGCGGGCGCGCCACGGTGTCGTAGCCCGCGAGCAGCCGGCCGTCGCCGCGGAGCGTCGGATGGGCCCCGACCGGGTCGCCGGGCACCGTGATGTGTCGTCGGCTGCGGGTGTCCCACACTTCGCCGAACGACCGGTCGTCGTCGCCCAGGCGCGTGAGATGGAGGGCGCGGCCCCGTGGGCCGAGCGCGGCGTCGACGACCGAGGCCCCAGAGAGGTGGAGTGTGGTGACGACGTGCTCGTGCGGCACGTCCCAGATCGTGAAGGACTGGGTGCTCAGCGTGTGCCCGGCCGCTGTGACGCCGTAGCCGAAGCGGGTGCCGTCCGTGCTGAAGGCGAGGAGGAGATCGATGTCCTCGGGGGGAGTCGATGGGATGCGGGCCGGGAGCGGCGGGAGTGTGTGCAGGATGTGTCCGTCGGCGGTGCTGCACAGGCGTACGAGGTAGCGGTCGTGGGCGAGCGCGGCGGTGGCGAAGGTACGGCCGTCGGGGCCGAGCACGACGTCCGTCAGTGCGCTCGGGCGCCAGGCGGCGGTGACGGCGGCGCCGAGGTCGAAGGTGTGGACCGTTCCGCCTTCCAGATAACGCAGGATGTGGCCTTCCGTGGCAAGGGATTGGGTGACGCCGAGTGCCTGGTTGTCCAGGGGGGCCCGGAACACGGGTCCGTCCGACGCGGTCAGCCGCCACACCTGTATTTCGTCCGGCGTGGCCATGGCTAGGAAGGCACCGCCCGCGGTGAAGGTCACATCCTGTGCGCCGCCGGGGACATCCAGGTCGGCGATCCGGTGGCCGGACCTCAGGTCCCAGACACGCACCCCCTCTTCGGTGACGGCAGCCATTCGGCCGGCGCCGATGGTGAGCTGCGTGGTGCCGATGCGGCACAGCCGGTCCTGCTGCCAGGCTCCCGTCAGCGGACGGTTCGCCCTGGTGTCCCACAGGCTCGGCGACCGCCCTGCGGGGCAGGCCGCCGCGTATCGTCCGTCCTCGCTGACCGCGCTGCTTGTCGACTCCGGCGCCGGCGCCTGGAAGATCGTGCGGCCGTCCGTGACCGAGCCCATGCGGAGGCGTTCGCCGTCGGTGAGCACATAGGCGCGGCCGTCGTCGGTCAGGTGCGCGTAGCCGGGTCCGGGAAGCACAGCGGAGGCGGCGGTCCACCGGCCGAGGGAGGTGTCCCACAGCCGTGTTCCGCCCTCACCGCTGATCGCGAGCACGCGCGCGTGCGGGCCGGCCGCGGTCACCGCGCCCTGCGGAAGTCTGCCCTCGCCGGTACGGCGATGGGAGGCCACGTCCCAGCTCTGCCATCTGCCCCCCGCGGCGCTGACCAGCGTGCGTCCGGCATCGGTGAGCAGGCGTTGGGGCGTGTCACCGGGTGTGGGGTCCGTGAAGGTGTCCGACTGGGACTGGCTGACAGAGCCGAGCAGTGCCCGGCGGGTCTCGGGCAGCCGGGCGATCCGCCAGGACGCGGCGCCGAGCAGAAGACTGGTGCGCGGATCGGTGGTGCCCAACCCTTCTGCTACGGACGCCACCCGACGGGCCGCGTCCTGGACCCGTTGCCGCACGTTCTCGTCGTGCTCGCGCCACACGACGAGAGCCGTCAGCACCGCGATCGCCAGCACGGCGGACAGCGACCCGGTCAGTATCCGATGGCGACGGCTGATAAGTGCGGCGCTCCGGCGCTCGGCTTCTCTCCCTTCCAGCGAGGCGGTGAGGAAGTCCCGCTCGGACGCGTTCAGAGCCGACTCGGCTGCTGGGTCCGGGAACAGTTCCGCTGCCCGGGCCAGCTGTGCGCCCCGGTACAGGGCGCCGGAGCAGCGGCCGTTCTTCAGCCAGGCGCGGGTTGCCTCCGCGAGCGCCCGATGGTCGCGCAGCCGCTCCCGGTCCGTCTCGATCCAGCCGTGCAGGCGGGGCCAGCAGGTGATCAGCGCCTCGTGGGCCAGCTGTACCCCGTCCTCGTCGGCGGTCAGCAGACGCGCCCGGGTCAGGCGCTCCGCCACCACCTGCACGTGCGGGCACGGTGACAGCTCCCCATGACTGACCGGTCGCCGGGTGTCGGGAGTGCCCTGCCCCGGTACGACCATCTGCAGCAGCAGGTGCCGAGCCGCCCGCGCCTGCTCGGGCGACAGGGTGCCGTACACCTCCTCGGCGGTCGCGGAGATCGCCCCCCGCAGTCCGCCTGCCGCCTCGTACCCCTCGAAGGTCAGCATCCGGCCCCGGCGACGGCGCCAGGTCTCCAACAGAGCGTGCGAGAGCATCGGCAGCCCGCCGGGCTCGGCCTGGACCTCCTCGACCAGACGGGCGGTCAGCGCGCGCTCCACCAGGTAGCCGACGGCCTGCGCCGGTCCGACGACCGCCTCGCGCAGTTCTTCGGCGGTCATCGGGCACAGCAGCAGTCCGGACTCGTTCAGGGCCTGCGCGAGCATGGGGTGCTCTGCACATCGTGCGTAGAAGTCGGCGCGTACGGCGACCAGCACACGAAGCCTGCTGCCGGGTTCGCGTGCGGCGAGCAGCATCTCAAAGAAGTGGGAGCGCTCCCGGGAGTCGTCGCAGAGGGTGAAGACTTCCTCGAACTGGTCCACGATGACCCAGCTCTCGGGCTCGCTTGGGGCGGGGTCGAGCAGGTGTCCGTACGTGGTGGCCGGGCTGGCCCCAGGAGTGAGGATGCGCAGTGCGGCCGGGGACGGACGCCGGGCGAGTTCCTCACGCAGCCGCGGCACCAGACCGGCGCGAAGCAGGGAGGACTTGCCGCTGCCCGAGGGCCCGAACAGCACTGCGAACCGGTGTCGGTACACCAGTTTCTCCAGATCGGACAGCATCCGGTCGCGACCGAAGAACAGGTGCCGGTCGTCCGGTTCGAAGCGGGTGAGACCGCGGTAGGGGGGCGGTGCCGTCTCGAGTGGCTCGGCCTGCGCCCGGCCGACCTCCTCCTGGGCCTCCTCCCAACGCGGTCGCCACAATCCCGGATCGCCTCCGCACGCCCGTACGTACGCCTCGACGACGGTGAGCGCGGGCAGCCGTTCACCGGCTGCGGCCTGCGACAGCGTTGTCGCTCCGCATCCGACCGCCTTTGCCATCGTCCGGTACGAGGGGCTGCCCGCGGCGCTGCGCAGCTGCCGCAGCTCATGGGCGAACCGCGCTGCCGGGCCTGCCGACGGGTCCACTGGTCTCTCGGGACGCCCCATGGGCTCGTACCTCCGTGCATGAGGCGAAAGCGACATCGAGTGATATCGGCAGCCATGACCATAAGAGGCCGGTCATGACGGCCGCGTTAATCACGAGTGACGAGCCATGACTCCGATCAATCACACATTGTTGATCCGGCCGGTGGAGGGGCCTGCGAATCAATTTCTGCGCCGCCAGTGTCGGTGGGGCAGGCCGGGCCCCCGGCCCACCGACCACGCACAACGGAGCGCAGATCATGTCCCGAGCACACATCTTCCGCAGGCTCAGCACATCGGCCGTACTCTCGGCGGCCCTCGCCGGCGCCGTCGCCCTCGCCGGCCTGGGCGGCAACCTCACCACGGGTGCGCAGCACCAGAAGCTGGGCGGGCACGTCGAGCTGGCCGCCGACACGTACCCGAGCGATGGCATGAGCTTCGAAATGACGGACGTCGACGCCGACCAGTACGACAGCATCATCAGCTTCCTCCGCGAGCGGTCCCAGAGCTGGCGTCTCTACAACAACATCGTTCTCACACGGACGAGCGACGACTACTTCCCCCTCACCCTGCGGGTGGGCGGGAGCCAGATCACCCTGATCATCAACGCGCGGAACCTGTACGTGACCGGCTGGCAGAACGACAACACCGGCGTTTACTACCGGCTGGGTGCCGGACCCGCAGAACTGCAGGGGCAGAACGGTCGTACGGAGGAGAGGAAGTGGCTCAACTACACCCAGCTGGAGCAACAGGCCGGGGTCGACCGCGGTTCCCTCGGTATCACCATGGGTGCCATCCAGGGTTCGATCAGCGACCTGGCGAGGAGCAACAGTCAGGACCAGGCGCGAGCCCTGCTCGTCCTCATCCAGGCCTTCTCCGAGGGCGCCCGCTACGACTTCATCTCCTACCGGGTCGGCCAGGCGATGCGCAACCACAGCACCTTCTACGCCGGGAGCCAGTCCTGGGTCAACGGCGGGTCCGGCGCCGTCTATCTGTCGGCCCTGGATCTGGAGAACAACTGGGCAGGCCTGTCCCAGGCAGTCGAGAACTCGACACACAACGGCTATCCCGTGGACTACCAGATCGGCAACGGGCACTTCACCTCGATGCAGGCGATTGATGAGCAACTGGCCATGGCCCTGTACCTCAAGATGTAGTAGATCAAAAGATTTCAAAACAGCCCGAACCGGTAAGCGGGCTTGGGGGCCGGACAGCGTACGCCCCCAAGCCCGTTTACCGTCGCCGGGCGTTCCTCCCCGCGACCGTGCCACGTGGGACGGCGCACGGACGCGCTCGGAGAGGCGTCCCCCGGCGCCTGGTGCGCGACTTCGAGCGGCGGTCCGCCGGCGCCGAGGCGATGATCCATTGGTCGATGACCCGCCGCCTTGCCCGCTCACGCCTGCCGCGAGGGTGAACCGGCCCGGCTGCCGCTCGGCCGGCCAACCCCGCGCGACCAGGCGTTTCGCCGTCGAACGCGGTGCCTCCACTCGTGCCGGCACTGCGTCCATGCCGAACGCCGCGGCCATTTCATGGCAGGTCAGCGGCCCTTGATGGAGTCGGCCCCGGTCCGCGAGCGCCGTGAGGATGTGCTGGTAGTCCACTGACAGCGCCGATCAGGCCAGCCCTGGCGCCAGACCGGCACCTGCGACTTCGGCTTCGCCGCGTCCCGGGGCTCCGGCGGCGCGTCCGCATCCCGCGGATCGTCAGTGGCTACCCTTCCTACCGGCGACGCCAGGGCAGCGTCTCCTCGTCGTCCTGAGCCGCGTCCACGTTCTTGAGTCCGGTGTTGATCGCCTCGCCGATCTCCGCGAACTGGCGTACCTGATCAGGCGTCAACGCGTCGAAGACCGCTTGTCGTACGGTCTCGACATGGCCGGGGGCCACCCGCTCCAGCAGTTGACGCCCCGCCTCGGTGAGCGCGGCGAGTTGGTTGCGCCGGTTCGTGGGGTCGTCGCGGCGGTCCACGTAGCCCGCCTGCTGAAGGCGGGTCACCGCATGAGTGAGCCGACTGCGGGTGATCTTCAGGCGCTCGGCCAGGTCCGACATGGTCAGGGTCTGGCCCGGGACCGAGGAGAGGTGGGCGAGCAGGGTGTAGTCGGCATGCGTCAGCCCCGCGTCGCGCCGCAACTGCCGGTTCAGGTGGTCGGACAGATGAGTGGAGAACTCGACATAGGCGAGCCAGGCGCGCCGCTCCTCGGGGTTCAGCCAGCGTGGCGTAGTGGGCATGGTCACACCCTATCGATCCTTGTTTGAACTCTCAAACTAATCCGCGTAGAGTGCTCCACATCGAAACGTTTGAAACCTCAAACGTTCGCTTTCTTGGGAAGGCAGCACAACGCCATGCAGCACAGGAACAAGCTGATCGGCGCGGCCATCGCCACCGCCCTGGCCGTCACCGGCGTCACCGCCGCGACCACGACCGCCATGGCCGACACCACCACTCACCGGCCCTCCATCGCGAGCGAGCAGGACCAGCTCCAGGCCCTCCACAAGGCGGCCGTGGCCGAGGGCGGCAAGGTCACCGTCTACATGGGCGGCGACGCCCCCGGCCAGTGGGACGGCCTGGCCGCCGCGTTCCACCAGCAGTTCCCGGACGTCCGACTGCACCTGGTCACCGACCTGAGCAAGTACCACGACGCCCGGATCGACAACCAGCTCGCCACCGGCAAGCTCGTCGCCGACGCCGCGATCCTCCAGACCACCCAGGACTTCGACCGCTGGAAGAAGCAGGGGGACCTGCTCAAGTACAAGCCGGTCGGCTGGGACAAGGTCTTCGCCAACGCCAAGGACAAGGACGGCTACTACACCGGTGTCTTCTACGGCGCCTTCTCCTACCTCGTCAACACCGGGCAACTCCCCGCGAAGGCAAGCGACTTCAAGGCCACCGACCTGCTCAAGCCCGTCTTCAAGAACAAGCTGATCCTGACCTACCCCAACGACGACGACGCCGTCCTCTTCGGCTACAAGCAGATCGTCGACAAGTACGGATGGAAGTACCTGGACCGGCTGGTCAGGCAGAACCCCAAGCTGATCCGCGGCGTCCCGGGCTCGGCCGCCGGGGTGGCGAGCGGCGACTACCTCGCCTCCATCGCCGTCGGCGGCGACGCCCGGCCCCATGGCGCCCAGGTCTTCTCGAACTCCGAGCGCTTCAACTCCTGGGCCCAGCGCGGCGCCGTCTTCAAGCGCGCACCGCACAAGGCCGGCGCCAAGCTCTTCCTGAGCTGGCTCGACTCGCAGGCAGTGCAGAAGAACGCCATCGCCACCTGGACCTGGTCCGTCCGCAAGGACGTCGCCCCGCCGACCGGCCTCAAGGCCCTGGCCTCGTACAAGAACACCGACCCCGACGCCTTCGCAAAATTCATGAGCGACCGCGGCGCCGTCGAGCGCTTCCGCTCCCAGGTCGAGCTTTACTTTGGCCAGGTCAAGGGCGCCGACCCCGGCGACCCTGGCAACACCCTCGGTCGGACTCCCGGCACCTTCTGAGAACCACGCGCAAGGAGAAGCTCGACATGAAGACACAGGGCGTCACCTGGAACGCGGTCGTCACCGACGACTTCGACAACACGGTCGGTTTCCTCAAGGGCACCTTCGGCCTCTCGGCGGCCGTGGAGTTCCCCGGATTCGCCATGTTCCCGCAGGCCAACGGCGGCATCCTGGAGGTGTACGCCGAGGGCAACACCCCGCCGTACGGCTTCAACGGCGGTGTCGTCTTCGGCTTCCGGGTCGAGGACATCGAGGCCGCCTCCGCCGAACTGGCCGACGCCGGCGTCGAGCTCCTCGGAGAGGTCAACCGCCTGGACACCGGCTACGCCTATCGCCACTTCCGAGGCACGGACGGCAAGGTCTACGGCCTGAACGAGGACCCTCAAGAAACCCACACCAAGGCCTGAACCTGGCGCCCGCCCAGGGCGCACGAGTCCGTGGGGACACCGCGAACCCGCGTGACGTCGCACTGGGCCGGCTGAGGCAAACGCCCGGTCAACAACGCCGCGTTCTGCATTCACTGCGAGGTGCACCGGGCCAGGCCGGACGTCGTCGCCGCAGCGCGCACCCACTCCCTGCACGGCAAAGCCTTCTCCAGCCTCGGCGTCCCGCTGGATCCGATCACCCAGGACGCCGGAGCCTTCTACGAGGACCACGCCATCTACGCCGACTGCCGCAGAGTGGTGAACGACACCGAGGAGGGCCAGCAGATCGGTGTGGCGCTGGGGGAGGGAGAGGCCGTCGTTCTGCGGAACCACGGGCTGCTCACGGTCGGGGCCTCCGTCGCCGGGGCGGCCTGGTACTTCATCACCATGGAACGCTCATGCCAGGCACAGCTGCTGGCCATGGCCGCGGGTGACCCGCAGCTCATCGATCCCGAGACGGCGCGGTTGGTGAGGGAGCAGGATCTCTGGCCCCCCTCCTGGGCTGGTTCCAGTTCCGCCCCCTGTGGGACAGATCACCGCGCAACAGCCCGACTGACGTGACGCGCTGATCACAGGAAGCCACGTCGGGTGGGTGCGGCGGATACAGCCGCGCCCACCCGACTTTCCGGTGTGGCCGCCATACGACGAGGGGCGGCCAGTGTCTATGAGCGTGTGCTCACCGGCGACTCACCTCACGCGTCCTTGGCTGCGAGGCTCATGAGGTGTTCGCCGGTCAGGCGGAGCACCTCGCGGGTGTTATCGCTGTTACGGTCGGCCAGCCAGCACAGCGTGACGCCCTCCAGCACCGCGTTGAGGTAGCGGGCCAGAACGGGGAGGGGCACCGTCCACTTGATGCCCGCACTCTCGGCGGCTTCAGCGAGGAGCTGCTCGTGGACTTCCAGGTAGTGCTCGTACTGCCGGCGGGCCAGATCCTCAAAGCCCTCCTGGCGCAACGCGTAGTGGGTGAGTTCGTACCCCACCTGATGCTCTCCCGGGCTGAGCTCGACCCCCTCCCAGAAGGCCGCGAGGCTCCTGGCGATGCGTGTGCTGAGGTCGCCCTCTACGTCGAACACGTTCCGCGCCTTGGCCACGACGCTGTCCGTGATGCGGGTGATGACTTCCTGGAGGAGTTCCTCACGTGAGTTGAAGCAGTAGTGGAAAACGCCCAGCGGCATCTTCGCCTCGTTGACGACAGCGCGTGTGGTGGTCTTGACGACTCCGTCGCGGACCATGACACGGTATGCCGCGGCGACGAGTTCTTCTCGTCGATCCTTCGCTGCCATGCGAGACATTCGGTCCACCGTTTCATCAGGAGTGAAATGCTCACTCCATGCTAACCGGCGTCTTGGACGATCGACCAACTGTGTCGGCGGAGTCGATGGCGTACATCTCGTCCGTGGGCTTCAGGCAGTAGTCGGTGTGGGCGTGGTCATCGATGTCGATGCCCTTGTCCACGAGCCCGAGACCGGCGATGTCCGGACAGCCGTCGGACCGGGACCCTGGAGTGGGCCCCCGGGTGATGCGCGCTTCTTGAAGCAGGACGGCGCCGGTCAGACCTGGGTACGGAGGGGCCCGGCGTTGTAGGTGATCGTGTCGGCGAATGCCTGGGGCAGGTCGAAGGGGTGGCCGGTGGTGTCGGCGTAGGCGCGGTGCAGGTTCAGGACGATGCGTTCCGCGTCGGGCAGGTCGGCGAAGGGGCCGAGGCGGCAGGTGCGCACCGCTTGCAGGGGTGTGAGGCCGTCGCGCAGGCCGGCCTGGGCGGTGGTGTGCACAAGTCGGTAGTACGCGCGGTGCTGGTCGAGCACCGCCGACAGGGTGTGTGCGTCGATGACGGGGCCGTGGCCGGGCACCACGTGTTCGGGTGCGAAGGAGGCGATCCAGTCCAGGGAGCGCAGGGCGCCGTCCAGGGATCCCATGAACACCAGAGGGGTGACGCGGTGGAAGAGCAGGTCCCCGGCGAACAGCACGCGTTGTTCGGGGAGCCAGGCGATCAGGTCGCCGCTGGTGTGCGCGGGTTGGCCGGGGTGGTGGAGTTCGATGGGATGGCCGGCGCTGTGCAGGGTGAGTGCCGTGCGGATGGTGAGGTCCGGGGCGCGCCGGGTGACCGCGCCCCAGTCGGGTACGGGCTGCCAGATCGGCGGGCAGCCGTCGATGACGGTGTCGGTCAGGATGCCTTCGCGGGTGACTTCGTGCGCGATGACCACCGTGGTGCGGGGCAGCAGGCTGTTGCCGTGGGTGTGGTCGCCGTGCAGGTGGGTGTTGACCAGGTAGCGGATCGGTGTGCCCGGTGCCGCCCGGCCGACGGCGCCCAGCAGGTCCCGGGTGCGGTTCTCGGTGGCGCAGGTGTCGATGAGGACGGTGTGGTCGTCGGTGACGACGAACCCGGCGTTGTTGATCCACCAGGAGCCGTCGTGCTGGGTCCAGGCGTACACGCCGGGGGCCACGGCGTGGGCGGTGCCCGCGGTGCCCGGTGCCGGGCTGTGGGCGGGGGTCATCGTCGGCCTCCGTGGTGCGGGTGCGAGGTGGCCCGCAGATCGCCGACGGGGTGCTCGGCACGCTCGGTCACGCGGGACGTCTGGGTGCCCAGGTGCTCGACGCTGAGGGTGACGGTGTCTCCGGGGGCCAGGGCTGGGTGGGCGTCGAGTCCGCGGCGTCCCCACAGTTCGGCCAGGCAGCCGCCGCCGCAGGTTCCGGAGCCGAGGATGTCGCCGGTGCGGACCTCGGTGCCCCGTGAGGCGTAGGCGATCATCTGGGCGTAGCTGAAGGCCATGTTGCTCCAGATGTCCTCGCCGACGACGGTGCCGTTGACGGCCGCCGTCATGCGCAAGTCGTAGGCGTTGCCCGCCCGGTAGGGCTCCAGTTCGTCGGGGGTGACGAACACCGGGCCGAGCGTGGTGGCGCTGTCCTTGCCCTTGGCGGGGCCGAGGCGGACCTGCATCTCCGCGAATTGCAGGTCGCGCGCGGACCAGTCGTTCATGAGGACGTATCCGGCGATGTGGGACTCGGCCTTGTCGACGCTCAGGCCCCGGCCGCCGCTGCCTATCACGGCGGCGACCTCCAGTTCGAAGTCGAAGCGCGTGCAGCCCGGCGGGATGTGCACGTCGTCCTGCGGGCCCTGGACGGCGTAGGGGTTGGCGAAGTAGAAGGCCGGAGCCTCGTACCACTGCTCGGGTGGGCCCGCCTCTGGTCCGCCCAGTCTGGCCACGCCCTCGACGTGGCTCTCGAAGGTCATGAAGTCCCGCACGGTCGGCGGCTGGGGAATCGGCGCCCGCAGCCTGAGCGAGGCGTAGGGGTGCACGGCGCGGGGATCGCGCAGCGCGTTGTCCGCGGCGTCGTGCAATCGCTGCGGGTCGTCCAGGAGGTCGATGAGACGGATACCGGGTGGCAGCGCGTGGACGAGGTCGTCGGCGTCGAGTACGCCGACGCGGTCGCCGCCGACGCCGTTGCCGTTCTCGGTATAGGTCACGAAGCGCATGACTACTTTCCGGGTTGCTGGTGTTCCGGAGTCGCCTGGAGTTCCGACGACATGCTGGCGATGAGGCCCCAGCCCTCCGGAGGGGTGCCGGGCAGGGGGCGTTCGGCGTCGGCGAGCCGGGAGAGGACTGTTTCGGCCGAGGCGTCCGCCCGTGCGAGCAAGGCCGGAAGGTCGGTGCCGGTGAGGCGGCCGTCGCGCTTGGCGAAGCGGCCGGCGACCAGGACGTGGCGGACGTCTGCGGGGGTGGTCTGGAAGACGAGGGTGCCGGCCGGGTCGAGGTGCGGGTGCTGGGACATACCGGGCCCGCCGGTCACGATGATGTCGGCCTGCTTGCCGGGGGTGAGGCTGCCGATACGGTGATCGAGTCCCATCGCCTCGGCCGCGTTGACCGTGGTCCAGGCCAGCGCCTCCTGCGCGGTGACGGTCACCGTTGTGGGATCCGAGCCGGCAAGGTTGAGCTCCTCGGTGTCGGCCCAGCGTTGGAACGACAGGCCCATACGGGTCTGGGTGAGCAGGTCGCCGGTGTTGAGGGAGACGACGTCGCAGGACAGGGTCGGTTTGATGCCGTGCCGGCGGGCCGCGGCGAAGGCGGGGCGGCCCATACCCATGTTGAGTTCGGTCTCCACCGAGATCGACAGCTTGGCGCCGTGGTCGGCCAGCAGGCGCCACTCCTCGTCGGTGAGGGTGTTGCAGTGCACGTGGACCTGGTCCGGCCCGAGCAGGCCCGCCGCGGCGAATTCGCGCACGCCGCTCGGCAGTGACCACACGCAGCCGGTGTGCGTGACGATCAGCGCGTCGTGTTCGCGGGCGGCGGCGATCTCGGCGCGGGTGGTGTCGAACGGCCGCGTGCCGTACTCGGTGAGCGCCACCCCGAGGGTCACCAGCGAGTCCCGGCTCGGGAAGTGGGCGTCGGCGACGCGCCGGAAGTCCGCCAGGCGCAGGGCGTGGTCGGTGAAGTGCGGCGGCTGGAGCGGGTTCGACTCGAAGAAGCCGTAGCCGAACACCGCGCGGATCCCCGCGTCCCGCAGACCGGTGATCGCGGCGTCGGCGTGCTCGGGTGTGTTGTTGCAGTGCGAGAAGTCCAGGATCGTGGTGACGCCGGAGTTCAGGGCGTCCAGGGCGCCGAGGTGATTGCCCAGGTGGACGTCCTCGGCGAAGTAGGCCGGTGACACGCCGAGCCGGATGCCGAACAGGTAGTCCGCCAGGGTCCAGTCGGCGCACAGGGCGCGCAGCTGCGTCTGCCAGGTGTGCCGATGTGTGTCGATCATGCCGGGCGCCACGATGTGCCCCGTGACGTCCACCGTCTCCGCCTCGTCGACGGAGAGGTCCGGTGCCACCGCGGCGATCACACCGTCCTCGATCAGCACGTCACCGCGGGGCAGGTTCCCCAGACGCGGATCCATGGTGAGGACGGTGCCGCCGCGCAGCACAACGCGATGCCGAGCCATGATGACTCCTTCGTCATCCGAGCCACAGAGGCAGTGCCTCCCGTGGACTCACCTCACCAGAGGAGCACGCCGGGGATCATCAGCCGAAATGGTTGTGAACCGGCTGTGACCGAGGTGTTGACGGCCCGGACTCCTCTGACGTAGACGGAAGCACCGGCAATGCGGGCGGTACGGAGCGGGAGGCACGGAGGCACAGGCATGGACATCCGGGCGCTTCGCTACGCGGTGACACTGGCGGAGGAACTGCACTTCGGCAGGGCTGCACAGCGGCACTACATCAGCCCTCAGCCCTTCGGCCGCCACATCCAGCGCCTGGAACGGGAACTGGGCACCAGGCTCTTCGAACGCACCAGCCGCCGGGTAACCCTCACCCCTGAGGGCGAGCTGCTGATCGCCGAAGCCCGAGCCCTGCTCACCACCGTGGACTCCCTCGCCGAACACCGCCACGGCCGCCCCACCACCGACGAAAAGCTCCTCACACTGGGCGTCCTGGGATTCGGACTTGCCGAACGCTGGCCGGACCTGACCGAGGCCATGCACAGCCAAGAACCCGACATCGCCTTCTCCTACGCCGAACTGGACCTGGCCGACCAGTACGAAGCGGTCCGCAGCCACCGCGTCGACGTGGGCATCGTCCAGTACGTCGGCCCCGTCGACGGGCTCGTCTTCGAGCACGCCCTGACCATGCCCCGGGTCGTGGTCGTCCCCGCCCGCTCCCCTCTCGCCGACGCCGACCGTCTGACCGAGGCCGACGTCAGTGACAGCCCGTGGCTGCCGACCGCCCTCGCCCATCCCGCGCTCGAAGCATGGTCCGGCCCCGCCGCCGACGGGTCCCACAGCCGCGGCGCCCTGCGCCACCCCGCCGCCATACCAGGAGCCGTGGCGACAACCGGCCGCATAGCCCTGCACGCCGAAGCCGCAGGCCGCTTCTACCCACACCCGGACGTCCGGTTCGTCCCGCTCGACGGACCGCCCGTGGAGATCGCCGTCGCCACCCGCGCAACCGACGACCGCCACGTCATCGCCGCCATCCGCCACGCAACACGCCTGCTCGGCAGAGTCCGGTAAACCGGCCAGAAGAACCGCGGGACTCTTCAGCCGACGAGTGTCAATCCCTCGCAGCGTGGAGACGATCTATGCGGCCAGTCCCTCGGTGAGGGGGCCCGGTATTCGCGTTCGTAGTCGATCGGGCTCTCGAAGCCGCACACGCTGTGTAGCCGCCCGGTGGTGGCGATCTTGATGCGGGCCTCGGTGCGGGTGCGGGAGGTGTGCGAGTGGACGGTACTCGACCTTGAGCACGCTGTTGAACGCCTCGCTCACGGCGTTGATCCTTGCGGGATCCGTGCGAAAAGACTGACAATCGTAGGCGTCGCCCACCGAGCCGATCGAGGCCGCGATGCGGGCCGCATCGAGGTGTTCGGCGAGGCGAACTGACGCGTATTGGGTGGGTTCAATCAGTCGTTGCAACATCGGGTTGTCGGACCTCCAGACCGCGTGCGCCGTGTGCGTGGAGAGCCTGGATGAGCGCACTGGGAACTCCGCTGAGGCCGAAGCCGCCGACGGCGATCGTCGTTCCGGCTGGTATGTCGGAGACGGCGTCCAGCACGCTCGCCGGCACCTTGTCCATGAAGAGGCGTTTCTGACTTTCCCGGTTCTGGCCTTCCTGGCCCTGTCGGTGGTTGTCCGCTTGCGCAGGCGCGGCCGTCGGCGGGCAGGGGTGATCTGCGCGGGCTGCTCGCCCGGGACGACTCGGTTGCGGATCGAACCGATGCCCTCGACTGTCACTTCCACGATGTCTCCGGGTTCGAGCGGAGGCGGTGTCCGCGTCCCGTTGCGGCCCCACAACTCGCCGAGGCAGCCGCCGTTGCCGCAGGTTCCGGAGCCGAGGACGTCACCGGCCTTCACCCAGGTGCCGCGGGACGCGTACGCGATGAGCTCCTCGAACGTCCAGCTCATATTGCTCAACAGGTCCTGGCAGCTCGCCTGGATGCCCCTGCTCGCCCTGGCCGGCAAGGCCCGGCTCTGGGAGCCCCGCCGCCTGCGGCTCCGCCTCTTCTCCACCGCCGCCCAGCTCGTCACCACCGGCCGTCGCCGCTGCCTCCGCCTCGCGAAGCACTGGCCCTGGACCAACGTGATCACCAAAGCCCTGGACCGGCTCCGCGCCCTGCCGACCCCCGGCTGACCAGCACCTTTCCACCCCTGCGAACAGCAACACCCAACCGGAGCCCTGGAACCCGACGCCCACCCGACGCGACCGACGGGAAGTCGACCTGCCCATCATCAGACGCAAAACGCGAAACGGTCTGCCAACTCCGTCGGCAGACCGTCACGAAAGATCGAGGCCAAGGGACGCGGGGTTCTGAGCCGAACCGGCAGATGGTCGGCCGTTTCCAGTCCCCAGTCCGCAGCCCGCGCCACTTGGTCTCGTGAACGAGCGCGATTCCCAAGGAGGTCCACCGCAGATTCCCGCAATCCGATCTGCTCGGCTTCCCCGCTCCCGTCTGTCCTCGTGAGCTTGGCGACTCGAGCGTCTCGGGCCCAGCAACCTCGACCGCCTCACCGGCGACGGGCTACTGGGGTTCGTCACCGATGGAGTGACCCCCACTCTCGGATCGTACTTTTGGCGCCTGACCGAGACGAAGTAGGGGATGACGGTCAGGCTCCCGTAGTGCGGCGCGATACATAGCAGGCGATCCCCGGTTACCGAAACCGAGGATCGTGCGGAGTATTGACGGTGTTCGCAGACATGACTTCACAACGCACGTCTACCGATCGGGGTAGGCAAACTAGCGGCCGCCTTCTCGAGGAGAGTGAGTATTCTGTCCGATCCCATCAAGAAACTTCCGCCGAACTTGAAGGGGAAGGTTCGATACCGGTTTGTTGTCGACGCGGGAATCGACCCCGAAACTGGGAAGCGTAAGCAGTTGAGGCGCACCTTCGACTCGTTGAAGGAAGCTAGGGCTGAGTATGCAAACCCGGCAATATCCGTCTCCAGGACCTTACTGAAGAGCATGTGGAAGAGTGGAGGGACTGGGCGCCGGCACATGGTCGCGTGCGTGGTAAAGGTGATGTCCCGCGTCGTGGTGTAGGCGATCAAGCATGCCGGGATCCCGTACGAGGGCGCTCACGATCTCCGCAGCCACGACAGTCCACGAAGCGCCTTGCTACTGACCTTCAAAGCGTGGTGTCGTAGGGGCTGACGTCTCATGATCCCTGCGGTATGCCGACCGCATGAGGTATGCGCAAGGGGGCGGGTTGACCGACGAACGGCGGGCCTTCCGCGAGCAGTTGAGGTTGGAGGCGGCCGAGCGGTTCAGGCAGGGCGACGAGAACCTGGTCATCGCTCACGAC
>NZ_JBFAXI010000089.1:0-36641 GCF_040680735.1 Streptomyces sp. NPDC051987
GTCGTCATCGAGGCGGTCGGCCGCCCGGAGACCTACCGGCAGGCCTTCTACGCCCGCGACCTGGCCGGCACCGTCGTGCTGGTCGGTGTGCCCACACCCGAGATGAAGCTCGAACTGCCGCTCCTCGACGTCTTCGGCCGCGGTGGCGCTCTCAAGTCGTCCTGGTACGGCGACTGCCTGCCCTCCCGCGACTTCCCCATGCTCATCGACCTGCACCTGCAGGGACGGCTGCCCCTGGACGCCTTCGTCACCGAGACCATCCAACTCGACGAGGTCGAGAAGGCCTTCGAGCGGATGCACCAGGGCGACGTGCTGCGTTCGGTGGTGGTGCTGTGATGACCACGCGCATCGAACGCCTCGTCACCTCAGGTCAGTTCACCCTCGACGGCGGCACCTGGGACGTCGAGAACAACGTGTGGATCGTCGGCGACGAGCGCGAGGTGATCGTCATCGACGCCGCCCACGACGCCCGAGCCATCGCCGAGGCGGTCGACGACCGCGTCCTGAAGGCGATCGTCTGCACCCACGCCCACAACGACCACATCGACGCCGCGCCCGCCCTCGCGGACCTCACCGGCGCCAAGATCTGGCTCCACCCCGACGACCTGCCGCTGTGGAAGCTCACCCACGCCGACCGCGACCCCGACAACCACCTGTCCGACGGGCTGGTCATCGAGGCCGCCGGCGCCGACCTGACCGTGCTGCACACACCCGGCCACGCGCCCGGTGCCGTCTGCCTGTACGACCCCGCCCTGGGCGTCGTCTTCACCGGCGACACCCTCTTCCAGGGCGGCCCCGGCGCGACCGGACGGTCCTACTCGCACTTCCCGACGATCATCGACTCCATCCGGGACAAACTGCTCACCCTGCCCCCCGAGACGAAGGTCCTGACCGGGCACGGCGACCCGACCACCATCGGCGCCGAGGCGCCGCACCTGGCGGAGTGGATCGCCCGCGGACACTGACTCCTCCCTTCCGCTGCAGCCCGCCGCCGGGCTGCAGCGGAAGGCAAGGCGCTCCCCTCAGCCCTCGGACACCGTCCGGGTCGACCAGAGCGCCGGATGCCCCGGGGGCAGTGCGAGATCCGCGCGCACCGCGGTGTAGTAGCGCTCCCGGCAGGCCCGCTGCCGGGCCAGCAGGTCCTGCCAGGCGTCCGGGTCGACCGTCCCGGCGCGCATGAACCGCTCCATGGCCATCACCGTGGTCACCCACTGCCGTGCCTGCTCCACCACCTCCCGGCTGCCCAGCATGATCAGCGCCTCCCCGGCCGGATCGCGCCCGTCGGTGGCCGCCGCCAGCTGCGGCTCGGCCTCGGCCGGCGAGAGCGGGTGCGGATGCGGGTCGTTGCCCAGATGGGCGGCGACGCGGTAGGTGAGGTTCACCGACTTCTTCAGCGCCCGCGCGTAGTCGCTGTACACCGCCAGCCGCCGCTCCTCCCAGCGCGCCTGCTGCTCCCGCCGGAACCGTGCCCGGTCCCCGCGCACCACCGCGAGATACGAACCGAGAGCGCCGATCACGACGCCTATGAGAGCCGGGAGTTGCTGCAAGAACGAGGCCATGTGCGCACGGTATCCGTCCTGTTGACCGCCGGGTCGTACGGCCGCCGGGATGACCCCGGAACGCGCCTCATCCGGCGGCCGGCCGGTCGCCGGATGAGGGAGGCGGCCGTCACACCGCCGGTGCCGGAACTCAGGTAGCGTGGCCCGGCCGAGGCGGACATACCGGGCGGACCGGAGGAGTTCGGGAAGCCGGGCCGGGTCGCCGGCGGGTGCGGGCCGCATGGGCCGCACACCAGGTCGGCCACGCTGCTGTGGCGCGGGCCACTTCCGGGTAGGTGGAACGATGCCGTCCGGAGCGGCCGCGGCGGGTAAGTTAACCGTTTCGTCACGGCTCGCCCCGGGCTACAACCAATGCCGCGCACCGGGCGGTCCAGTACGACGAGACCACAGGACAGGAAAAGGAGACAGACGTCATATGGGGGACATACGCAGACGAAGTGCCGTAGTGCTCGGTGTCACGGGCCTTGTGGCACCGCTCACGCTCGCCCTGACCTCCGCTCCGGCGCAGGCGGCGAGCTGCACCACCCAGGCCGGGCCGTACCAGAAGCAGGTGGAGAAGTTCCTCGGGCGGCCCGTCGACGGCAAGCAGTCCGCCGCCGACTGCAAGGCCATCCAGGCCTTCCAGAACAAGCACGGCATCACGCCCGCCGTCGGCTACGCGGGTTCCGTCACCTGGGGCGTGATGGACCTGATGAACAAGCAGAAGGCCGTCGGGAACAAGCCCAACAAGGACGGCAAGTGCCCGACGAACAAGGGGCGCATCGCCTGCGTCAACCTCACCCTCCAGCTGAGCTGGATCCAGGACGGCGGCAAGCTGGTCTACGGCCCGGTCCCGGTCCGCACCGGCCGTGACGGGTTCGAGACCCGGACCGGTCTGAAGAAGATCTACTGGCGTGACATCGACCACGTGTCGTCCGTCTACAACGTGCCGATGCCCTACAGTCAGTTCTTCGACGGCGGTCAGGCCTTCCACTCGGTGGGTCTCAGCATGTGGAACCCGCCGGGCTCGCACGGCTGTGTGAACATGACCACGAAGGACGCCAAGTCGTACTGGTCGCTGCTGAAGACCGGCGACGACGTCTACGTCTACGGCCGCAAGCCGGGCACCTGACGGTACCCGGCCCGCCGCCGGCCCCGGCCGGCGGCCGCGGCTCAGTTCTCGGGGGCGTCCCCGAAGTCCGGGATCTCCAGCCTGGCCCCGCCCTGCCGCGCGGACTCGTGCGCGATGATGCCCGGCAGGGTGTAGCGGGCCGCCACCCAGGCGTTGACCGAGGGCAGACTGCGCCTGTTGACGGCGGTCACGAAGTCGTCCACCAGGAAGTGGTGGCTGCCCTCGTGCCCGTTGTGCAGCGTGTCGAACTCCCGCGGCAGCCGGGCCCGGTCGTGCACCGGCGCCGACCCGGAGGTGAAGGCCGCCCGCAGCTCGGGTGCGATGTGCTGGAGCGAGGGGTCGTCGGGGGACATGGTGGGCTTGGGTTCGAGCAGCTCGCTGATGTCCTTCACGCCGTTCTTGTCCTGCCACAGCGCCACCGTCGCCAGCTGCTCCATGCTCGCCTCGGTGCCGAAGAACCGGAAGCGGGACTCCCGGATGTGGGACGGGTAACCCACCCGCCGGAACTCGTTGGTGCGGAACGAGCCGCCACCCGCCACCTCGAACAGCGCGGTCGCGTTGGAGATGTCGTTGCCGAACTGGCTGACGTCCTTGTCGAAGACGCCGTCGCCCCGGTCGTCCACCACGCCGATCGCGGACACGCTCACCGCGTGGGTCTGCCAGGCGCCGAGCACGCCGCCCACCGCGTGCGTCGGGTAGAGCAGCGGCGGATAGCTGGCGGTCGACTTCCAGTTCTCCCCGCCGCTGTAGCGGTAGGCGTCGTAGAAGCCCAGGTCCATGTCGTGGACGTAGTCGCCCTCGGCGTAGAAGAGCCGCCCGAAGGCGCCCTCGGCGATCTGGTTGCGGGCGTGCACGGTCGCCGGGTTGTACTGGCTGGTCTCGCCCATCATGTACGTCAGCCCGGTCGCCTTGACCGTGTCGATGATGGCGGCGATCTCCTCGGTCGTGATCGCCATGGGGACCGCGGAGTACACGTGCTTGCCGGCGTTCAGGCCCTGGAGGACGAGCGGGCCGTGCGTCCAGCGCTGGGTGAAGATCGCGACCGCGTCGACGTCCGACTCCAGCATGGCCTCGTACGACGGGAAGGTGCCCGCCAGGCCCTGGGCGGTGGCGAGCTTCTCCGCCCGCTCGGGCAGCAGGTCGGTGACGTACACGTCGCCGACGCCGGGATGGGCCTGGAAGAGCGTGGCGAACTGGCCGGAGAACTGTCCGGCGCCGACGATGCCGAGAGAGAAAGTCATGGAGGTTACTTTCGGTGCGGAAGAATCTCACCGTCAAGAGGCGGAGGGAAGTCGGAAAGGCGCAGGGAGGGCGCTTATGCGGCGCACCCGGCGCACAGTAGGGTGGCTTGGTTGCTTCAGTGCCGGAAGAAAAGGGATACCGTGACCGACTGGCTGCCCCTGAGCCCCGCGGAGCGCTCCGTCGCGATCGAGGTGCTCGTCAACGGCCCGCTGTCGCGCACCGAGCTGGCCCGCCGGCTGAACCTCTCCCAGGGCAGCCTCACCCGCCTCACCAAACCGCTCATCGAGTCCGGGCTGCTCGTCGAGGCTCCCTGGACCGGCGGGCCGGGCGAGGCGCGCCAGGGCCGCCCCTCGCAGCCGCTCGACGTGGTCGCCGAGTCCCGGTCCTTCCTCGGCTTCAAGATCACCGACGAGATGGTCTACGGCGTCGTCACCAGCCTCCGGAGCGACATCGTCGCCCGCCTCGACCGGCCCCTCGCCGACCACGAGCCCGACCACGTCGCCGGCCTGCTGGCCGACATGACCGCCGAGCTCGCCCGCCGCCACCCGGCCGTCGCGGGCATCGGCATCGGCGTCGGCGGGTTCGTGCGCGCGCACGCCGTGGTCGGCGAGTCGCCCTACCTGCGCTGGCGTGACGTCCCGCTGGCCCGGCTGGTCCGGGAGCGCACCGGGCTGCCGGTCGTCGTGGAGAACGACGTGGCGGCCCTGGTGGAGGCCGAGACCTGGTTCGGAGCCGGCCGCGGACTCGACCGCTTCGTCGTCCTGACCATCGGCGCGGGCATCGGCTACGGGCTGGTGCTCGGCGGCAGACGGGTCCCGTACGCCGAGGAGGACCGCGGGTTCGGGCTGCACTGGATCATCGACCCGCAGGGCCCGCTCACCCCGCAGGGCGAGCGCGGCAGCGCCGTGTCGCTGCTCACCATCCCCAGCATCCGCTACCAGGTCCGGGCCGCCACCGGCGGGGACGCCTCCTACGAGGAGATCCTCGCCGCAGCCGCCGCGGGCGAACCGATGGCCGCGCGGGTGATCGGTGAGGCCGGCCGGGCGCTGGGCACACTGCTCGCGCACATCGCCAACTTCGCCATGCCGCAGAAGATCCTGCTGGCCGGGGAAGGGGTCGGCCTGATGGAGGTGGCCGGAGACACGGTGCGGGAGACCGTGCGCACCCACCGGCATCCGCTCGCCGCACCCCTCGGCCTGGAGACCAAGGTCTCGGACTTCCACGACTGGGCACGGGGCGCCGCCGTCCTCGCCATCCAGGTGCTGGTGCTCGGCCGGGCCGGCGGCTGAACTGCCGTTTCCGCTCGCCGGGTGGCTCGGCGGCCCGGCGAACTCCGGCCCGGTGCTTGACACATTGACGTGATGAGTAACACGGTCCGATATGTCCGTATCGGTCGTACTTACTCACGGCGCCTTCACGTCGACCGGCATATGCTTCACACCATGTCCACCACTGTTGAAGCCGTCACCGAGCGATCGGCCGACGAGGTCAACGAGGAGATCCGGGCTCTGTGGCTCCGGTCGGGCGGGACACTGAGCACCGAGCAGCGCGAGGAGTACCAGCGGCTCGTCCTCGAATGGGCGGCGGCCACCCCGTAGCAGCCGGACCAGGCGGCCCCGCCGCCCGTCCCGGGCACCCGCACCGCCGGGTGCCCTTCTCGTTCTCGTACGTCCTCGTCGACCTCGCGAGGCAGCCCGTCAGCCCCACGTCGCCGAGTAGTAGCGCTGGTACGCCTTGCGGTCCTGTTCCGCACGGAAGTAGCGGGTCCCCACCAGCGCGATCAGACTGCCCCCGATCACCAGCAGACCCGGGCCCACGTTGCGGGTGTCCGTGAGCCGGGCGACCAGACCGGTGTCGTCCCCGGCGACCGGCGCCGTCGAACCCGGTGAGGCCGCGCTCGGCGCGATGGCGCTGTGGTTGGCCGACGCGGACGGCGCCGTCGCGGCGCCCTGGGTCCCCGACGCGGCCTGCTTCGTCACGATCAGCTGGACGTTGAGCGCCGCCATCGCCCGCGTCACGGGCTGGAAGAACGTCACCCCGCCCGTGGTGCAGTCACCGCTGCCGCCCGAGGTGACTCCGAGCGCGATGCCGTTGGAGAACAACGGGCCCCCGCTGTCGCCCGGTTCGGCACACACATTGGTCTGGATGAGCCCGGTGACCGTGCCCTCGGGGTAGTTGACGGTCGCATTGAGCGCGGTCACCGTGCCGTCGTGCAGACCGCTGGTGGAGCCGCTGCGGAACACCTTCTCACCGACCGTCGGATCGGCCGCCCCGGTGATCCGCACGCCCTGGCCGTTGCCGATCGCGACCACGTCCGGGTTGTCACCGGCCTTCCCGGACGCGTACTGGATCAGCGAGAAGTCGTTCCCCGGGAACTGCGTGTCGAGCGTGGTGCCCAGCTGCTGGTCGCCCTGGTTGCCGTCGAACCAGATGGTGTTGGCGGGGCCGCAGTGACCGGCGGTGAGAATGAAGTCGGTCTGCCCGTTGGTGACGTTGAACCCCGCCGAACAGCGGCCGCCCGTCGACAGGATCGGCTGAGCCCCGTTCAGCCGGGGGGTGAACTTCCCCTCGGAGCGGTGCATCTGCACGAAGCCGCCGATGCCGGCCGCGACCCGGCTCAGGTGGGACCAGTCGGAGGCGGAGACCGTGCTGTCGGCCTCCACCACCACGCGGTTGGTCTTGTAGTCCACCGCCCACGCGGTCCCGGCCACCCGCGGCGCCGCCTTCAGCGTGGCCGTGGCCGCCTTCAGCTCGTTCATGCTGTGCGACACCATCTTGGGCACGGCGCCCGCCTGTTTCACCGTCGCCGCCGCCTGCGCGTCGGTGACCGCCACCACCGGCTTCCCGTCGGCGCCGATCCAGCTGCCCGCCGTGCGGGCCGTGCCGAGCTTCGCCACCAGCGCCGCGCCGGTGTCACCGGCCACGGTCGCGGTGCCGGTGCTGAACGGGACGGCGGACGTGCCGGGAGTCTCGCTCGCCATGGCCGTGGTGACCATCGCGCCTCCCAGAAGGAGTCCGCCGACCGCCGCCAGCTGTGTCCCCCGCCGGACGACCCGTCGTCGTGCGTGCCTCATCCATGGCTCCCGAACCCCGAACGCGCGGTGCCTGCACCGCGGGGCCCTCCGGTCGTCGAGCGCCCTGCTCTTCATACGTGGGCGGCCTCCGGGACGTTCACCACCATGGTGATCTTTACGAACCCGTGGCGGTGCGGCACGGCCGTACGCCTCGTTCCCGGCGCTGCCGCGGCCGCCTATCTTGACCCCATGACCAGCATCCCGCAGGAGAATCCGGGCGAACCGAACCCGCTGCGCGCCCTCACCCTGGACCGGCTGCGCTGTCGTACCAGCATGAAATGGCGTACCTACCCCGAGGACGTGCTCCCGGTGTGGGTGGCCGAGATGGACGTGCCGCTCGCCGCACCGGTCGTCCGCGCGGTCACGCAGGCCGTGGAACTCGGCGACACCGGCTACCCGGCGGGCACCGCCTACGCCGAGGCTTTGGCCGCGTTCGCCGCGAAACGCTGGGGCTGGGACGGGCTCGACCCGGCCCGCACCGCGATCGTCCCCGACGTGATGCTCGGCATCGTCGAGATGCTGAAGCTGGTCACCGGGCCCGGCGACCCGGTGGTCGTCAACTCGCCGGTGTACCCGCCGTTCTACCAGTTCCTGGAGCACATGGACCGGCGGGTGGTCCAGGCCCCGCTCGGCGCCGACGGGCGGATCGATCTCGCTGTCCTGGAGAGGGCGTTCGGCGGGCTGGGCGGCCGACGGGCCGGGTACCTGCTGTGCAGCCCCCACAACCCGACCGGCACCGTCCACACCGCGGACGAACTCGCCGCCCTCACCGCTCTGGCCGAGCGGTACGGCGTCCGGGTCGTCGCCGACGAGATCCACGCCCCGCTCACCGCCCAGGGCGTCGCCTTCGTGCCCTACCTGAGCGTGCCCGGCGCCGGACACGGGCTGGCCCTGATGTCGGCGTCCAAGGCCTGGAACCTCGCCGGCCTCAAGGCCGCGCTCGCCGTCGCCGGACCCGGCGCCGCCGCCGACCTCGCCCGGCTGCCCGAGGAGGTGAGCCACGGCCCCAGCCATGTCGGCGTCATCGCCCACACGGCCGCCCTGACCGACGGCACCGCCTGGCTGGACGCGCTGCTCGCGGGCCTCGACGAGAACCGGCGTCTGCTCGCCGCCCTGCTCGACCGCCACCTGCCCGGCATCCGGTACCGGCCCGCCGAGGCCACCTACCTCGCCTGGCTCGACTGCCGCGCCCTCGGCCTCGGCGACGACCCCGCCGAGGTCTTCCTCAACCGCGGCCGGGTCGCCGTGAACTCCGGCCTCCCCTTCGGCACCGGCGGCGCCGGGCACGTCCGGCTCAACCTCGCCACCTCGCCCGAGGTGCTCACGGAGGCGGTACGGCGGATGGCGGCGGCGCTCGCCTGAGCGGTGACCTCCAGCCGTGACCGCCGGGCCGGCACCGCCTTGCCGACAACGGCCCGCCGGCTCGGCCGCCGCCACCGCACTCCCGCGCGAACCCCGCTGCCGATCCGGCCCAGCGCCCGCGCGAACCCCGCTACCGATCCGGCCCAGCGCCCGCGCGAACCCCGCTACCGATCCGATCCGACCCCGTTCCCGATCCGGCCCCGCCTCCGAAACGCCTAGACTCCCCGCATGGACGACACCACCGGGACGGCCCTGGACCGGCTCGGCGCCGGCAAGTACCTGCTGGTCACCAGCTACCGCAAGGACGGCACGCCCGTTCCCACCCCCGTGTGGGTGGTGCGGGACGGGGACGCGCTCGGCGTCTGGACGGTCGCCGACAGCTGGAAGGTCAAGCGCATCCGGCGCCGCGCCGACATCGCGGTCGCCCCGTGCGACCTGCGCGGCCGCCCGACCGGCGACCCCGTCCCGGCCACCGCCGAGATCGCCGACGCGGCCACCACCGCCCGCTACCGCTCCCTCATCGCCCGCAAGTACGGCCTCACCGGCCGCCTCACCCTCCTCGGCAGCAGGCTGCGCCGCGGCGCCGACGGCACCGTCGGCATCCGGGTGACCCTGGCCCGGTGAACAGGCCGCGCCCCCGGGAGACCGCGGCCTCCCAGGGGCGCGCCGGGTCCTACGAGCCGTCGAGCACCGTTCCGGTGAGCGTCAGGCCGCCGGGCAGCGGCCCGCCGTCGTCGCCCGCCTGCTGGAAGGTCACCGACTCGGCCGGCTCCACGACCTGGTCCCGCACGGTGGGCACGGTGACGTCGAGACCGGTCTGCCCGGCCGGCACGTCCAGCCACAGGGAGAGGCCGTCCACCCGGGACAGCGGCCGCTCCGGGTCCGGGTCCGCACCGGAGACACCGGCGAGCCAGCCCGGGTCGACGTCCTTGGTGGACAGCTCCGTGCCGCCGCTGCCGACCGGCACCGGCACGAACAGCGCGCCGATGTCCGTGTCCGCGGCCGCCGACAGCGTGATCCGCCACCTCAGGGCCGCGCCCTCGGTCACCCGGTCCGCGAGCGGAGTCACCACGACGGCGGGTGCCGGGTCGTCGTTGCGCACGGTCAGCCCGCCCAGGTAGGAGCCGACGACTGCTCCGTGGACGGCCTTGACCAGTACGTCGTACGACACGTCGGTGTCGAAGCGCGTGTTGCCCGCCACCCTGACCGGGACGTCGACCGCGGGGCCGCCGGGCCGCACGGTGACCAGGCGGTCCCGCGCGTCGCCGGTCGCCGGGTCGACGAGATAGACCCGGACCTGACCGCTGCCCCGCCCGGACACCCGCACGGGCACGTGGTAGGTGCGCACCCCCGAGTCGCCCTCGTCGACCGTGAGCCGGCCGACGTCGACGCGCGGCAGTTCGGCCGCGCGGACCGCCGGGGTGCCCGGCCGCCAGCCCCAGGCGTCCATCAGCCAGGCCTGTCCGGACCCCGAACGCGGCGTCAGAACGAGGGACCTGACGGAGCGCGGATCGAGCCCGGCCCGCCGGGCGGCGGTCAGCGGTACGCGCAGCTCGCGCGCCCAGTAGGAGGCGGTGCGGTCGCTGCCGGGCAGCCCGTCGAGGCGGACCCGGCCCAGCGTCGCCGTGCGGCCGTGGCTGTCGCTGACGGACACGTCCAGCGCGGTGCCCCGGGAGCCCGGCGGCACGAAGACGCGCAGCGCGAGTGCCTCGGCGCCGAGGAGCGAGACCGGCCGCGCCATCCGCAGGCGGGCCGGGGACCCGGCGGACGTCCAGCGCAGCGCGACCGCCCGCCGGCTGGTCTCCCGGCCCGTCTCCCACTGCGCGAAGTGCGGCGAGACGCCGATGGCGCCCTGTCCCAGACAGGCCACCGCCGGATCGGGGTCGACCGCCGCGCACAGCCGGCCACCGGTCACCGTCATCCCGCCGTCCGGCAGGAATCCGGCGCCGCGGTCGGCGCCGACCGCGTGAGCGAGCACCCGCGCCGGATCGGCCGACGGCGCCCGCCGCCCCGAACCGTCCAGCAGCGGGCGCACCCGGTCGTCACCGGCCACGAACAGCCGTGCCGCCGCCGCGATGTAGGCCGAGCCCGCCCGGTGCTGCTGGTCGGCCGTCAGCCGGGTCGCGGCCCCGGGGGAGCACACCGGGTCCGGGTGGTCCGGGTCGTCGGAGAAGTCGTCCTCAGCCGGGGCCTGCGCCTGCCCCGGCGTCCACTCGGTGTTGAAGAAGTTGTGGTCGGCGCCGATCACGTACACCGCGCTGTGCAGGGCCCGGCCCGTGCTGACGGCGCGGGTGCCGTCGACGTACACCTCGCCCTGGAGGTCGGAGACATCGTCGTCGCAGCCCGGCAGGACGGTGAGCGACGGCACGTCCGGTACCGGGTTCTGGCCGAAGACGGTGGGGCCGATCAGGACGGTTCCGCTGATGTGCCAGCGCACCCTGCCGTGATAGCCGTCCTGGCCGGCCGGCGGCGGGTACAGGCTGTCCAGGGCCGCCCGGTTGACGCCCTCGCCGCCCCGGGAGTGGCCGATCAGCAGCACGTGGGACAGGTCGGCGCGGGGTGCCTCGCGCACGGCCCGGGGCGCGTGACGCGGGTCGCGGGCCCAGTCGGCCCAGTGGGCGAGATGCAGCCGGATCAGCGAGGAGCGGGCCTGCGCGCCGCCGTCCTCGGCCTGCCAGTCCTGGCCGTTGATCCCGTTCGCCGAGATCGACACCGTCACATAGCCCTGGGAGGCCAGCAGACGCTGGTCGCGCAGGTAACCCCGGTGGCTCGGCACCGGAAGCGTTCCGGCCGGGCACGGCCAGGCACCGGAGGCGTCGTCGGGGCCGCCGTGCGGGGCGTAACAGGTGGCGTGGCGGCCGTGCAGGAACAGGGCGAGCGGGCGGGCCCCGGAGATCCCGGTGGGCGCGACCACCACGGCCTGCATCTCCACCGGGACGGAGAACCCGGGCAGGCGCACCGAGTCCAGCCGGTACGAGCCGGTCGTCGTGCGGTACGGGCCGGGTCTGCCCGGGTCCACCGGGTTGGCGGGCAGCGGGGCCGGAGGCCGGGTTGCCGCCGAGGCGGTGGAGGCGGTCTCGCGGGTGTCCAGCCGGCGGCCGCCGGACCAGACCTGAAGGTTCGTCAGCGCTCCCGGCCGCGCCCCGTCCAGGGCGAGCCGGAAGGTGCGCCCGTCCAGCTCCGGTCTCGGCACCCCCAACAGCCGTCCGCCCGCCCGGAACTCGACCCGCGCGTCCCCCATGGGCAGGTGCCTGCCGGACCGCCACACCAGCTGGGGCGCCGCACGCCCCCGGTCGATGTGCCAGCCCGGCGGCAGCTTGCCGTCGGACGCCGACGCGGTTGCCGCCGGGGCCGGTCGGGCGTGGGCGGTGGTGCCGGACACTCCTCCCGCGAGCGCGAGCACCGCCGTCGCGGTGACCCATATGCGCCGGGTACGGACCAATGTCCCCTCCTCCTCGGACGGCGAGCACGGGCCGCACCCGGCCGTTCCGGGGAGCCCCTCGCCCTCCGGAGGACGGGGAGTTGAGTCTGTGGGTTGCCTGTGAGGCCGGAGCGAGAGGTGAAGTGCCCGGGAAACGCGGGCCGCGTGTCACTCGACGCCGGGCGGTACGAGGGTCGCGTGGTGGTAGTACATCCGCCAGCCACTCGCCTCGTCGCGCCGGCGCCACAGCGAGCTGTGCCGGGAACGGCGGTCGCCGAGGCGGGCCTCGAAGGTCACCTGCACCAGCCCCGGAGCGAGGAGGACACCGGTCATGCCGCTGGGTTCGTAGCGCGGGCCGTCCTGGGAGGCGCCCGCCCGGTCCTGCAGTCCGGCCAGCGTCTGTTCGTACGTGTACCGGCGGCCGGACGCGCCCACCTCCGTGAACTCCGGGTCCAGCAGCTCCGCCGCCGCCTCCCGGTCGGCGCGCACCTCGGGGTCCAGAAGCCGCAGCTCGCCCGCGATGGCAGCCGCCACCTGGGCCGATTCGTCACTCATGGGGCCATCCTCGCCCAGGACACCGGTCGCCGTGCAACCGGATTCCGGTCCGTCAGCTCCAGGCGCGGTACGGCTCGTCGAGCAGCTGGAAGACCGGCTCGCCCCGCACCGGGTCCTTGGCGGTGGAGAGCCGGACCCGGTCGCCGCTGTGGATGCCGATCGGCGGACCCATGACCCGGCCGCGCACCACGAACCCCTCCGCCATCTCCACCAGCGAGACGTTGCGCGCGGCGGGGGTGTTGCGGTGCACCACCGTCGAGTGGCGCACCGTGCCGGTGCCCTCGCTGCGCTCCGTGCGCAACTCGCTGCCCTGGCAGACCGGGCACAGCAGCCGGTGGTACATCGCGGTGCCGCACCAGGTGCAGCGCTGGTAGACGATGGCGTCCCTGGCGCGCTCCGCGGGTGCCTGGTCCAGAACGCCCGTCGCGAATCCGGCCGCCGGCTGTGCGGCGCTCGTCGAGTGGTGGTACACGCTGGTCAACTCCCTGCGCTCGCCCGGAATCCCGCGTGTCCGGACCCGGCCGGGCACGCCTGTGCCCGGTTCGCGGTGCCACCGTGCACGCCGACAGAGTATGGCACTCAGTGTCAGTCGTAAAGGTACTGCGTACCCCTCCAGAAGGATCCGTCCGGACGGCACACGGCACACGGGCCGGGCACGGGCCGGACGCCGCTCGGGCCCGGCTCGGCCACGGCTCCCCGGTCCTCGCCGTCAGGCGCGGCCGAACGCGGTCTCGATCTCCTGCACCACCCGCCACAGCGGTGCGTCGCGCCGCGCGACCAGGACGACCACGTCGTCCGGATGCGCCACCGGCCCGCCGAACAGCGCGGCCGACGTCCCGCCCGGAGCCGGCGCGGCGGGCTCGGTGCCGAACGCGGCCTGCACGTACCCGAGGGCGTGGTCGACCGTCTCGTCCGGGTCGCCGCGCCCGTCGGAGCGGAGCCAGGAGCGGAGCGCGTTGTTGTGCGCCGCCACCACGGCCGCCGCGATCACGTCCGCCCGCAGCGTCCCGTCCGGGCGGCCGGCGTACCGGTCGCGCAGGTAGTCGGCGAGCGCGCGCTCGTAGCGCCACACCACCGACAGCTCGTATCCGCGCAGCCCCGGTACCTGCTTGGTGAGCCGGTAGCGCTGCACGGAGAACGTGGGGTTCTCGGCGTACATCCGCAGCACCAGCCGTGCCGCGTCGCACACCCGTCGTACCGGCTCGCACTCCGGTTCGCTCGCCGCCAGGAAGGCGGTCATGTCGGCCAGGCACCCCTCGTGGTCGGGGAAGACCACGTCCTCCTTGGACGGGAAGTACCGGAAGAACGAGCGCCGCCCGACCCCGGCGAGGGCCACGATGTCGTCGACGGTCGTCTGCTCGTAACCGCGCTCCAGGAAGAGCCGGAAGGCCGCCGTGACCAGGGCGTCACGCATGGGCGGCTTGGCGGTGGGTGCCACGCTGCTGGAGCTCATGGACGCGAACGTAGCATTCCGTCCGCCCTCGTGGCACTCGGTGCCCTGGATCAGGGGACTGAGTGCTCCTCCGCTCTGGGCCGGCGCCGTTCCCGCCGCCCGGCTGAACCAGGGGGCCGGTCCTCCCGTATGTGTTCTCGGGGATCGCGGGCACCCGAGCCCACGGCACGTGGAAGGAGAGCAGTGTGTCGACACCGCCCGACCCTGAACAGCCGCACCGCGGACCGGTCCTGGAGCCGCTCCGGGTCCTGCGCCCCCGCCGCCTGGACAGCCTCGCGGAGCTGATGCGCGAGTTCCACGAGGGGACGGCGGCCGACGCCGGGGCGAGGGCGCCCCAGAGCCGGGGCCCGGCGGACTTCGAGGCCTTCGACGTGGCCTCCGCGGCCGGCACCGGGGGATTCCGCTCCGGCACGGAGGACAAGACCGAGGAACTGCCGCCGGTCACCGACGGCCCGCGCACCGCGCCAGGGGGTCACGGGTACGGCCACAGGACGGGCGCCGCGCCGCCGCGTGCCTTCGGCTTCGGGCCGGGGCTGCGCCGGGCCGCCGTCGTGGTGGCCGTCGGTGCGGCCGCCCTGGTCGGGTTCGGCTGCGCCCTGCTGCTGCCCGGCCGCGAGGGCACCGCCGAGGCCGCCCAGCCGACCGGGTCCGCCACCACGGCACCGGCGACCACGCCGCCGGCCTCCGCCCCGCCGGCCTCCGACACCTCCACCGACCCCGACGGCGCCGGCACCCTCCGCCAGGGCGACTCCGGGCCCGAGGTCGTCGAACTGGAGCAACGCCTCCTGCGCATCCCGGACGTCTACCGCGACGGTTCCACCGGCGGCACCTACGACGCGGCCCTGACGGCCGCTGTGGAACGCTTCCAGGTCTGGTACGGCATCAGCGGCGACGAACGGGGTGTCTACGGTGACGACACCCGCCGCGCCCTGGAGTCCCGCACCAGCCTCACCGGCGGCTGACCGGCGGCCCGGCTACTCCTCGCCGGCCGGCGGCACCCGGATGTCCAGCACGCAGACGTCGTCCCGCCGTTCGCCGGTCAGCATCGCTGCCAGGAGGGCGTCCAGCGAGGCGGGACCGGCGGCCAGGGCGGCCGCGGCCAGGCGGTCCAGTCCGGCGTCGATGTCCTCGCCCGGCCGCTCCACCAGGCCGTCGGTGTACAGCAACAGCCGGTCGCCCGGTTCGAGGCGGAACTCGGCGGACTCGTAGAACGGGTCCACGGACGCGCCGAGCAGCATGCCGGCCGGACGGTCGAGGCGGTAGGCCTTGCCCCCGCGCACCAGCAGGGGCGGCGGGTGGCCCGCCTGCGCCCAGGTGAGCCGCCGCTCGGCGGGGTCGTAGCGGGCGAGGATCAGCGTCGCGGTGGACTGGGCGTCGCGCGAGTGCAGGAGCAGGAAGTTGAGCCGGGCCAGCGCTCCGGTGAGGGAGGACCCGGTGGTCACCATGCCCTTGGCGGTGAACCGCAGCTGGGCCATCGTGGCGACGGCGTCGACACCGTGGCCCGCCACGTCGCCGACCACGAACAACGCGGCGTCGTCGGGCAGTTCGATGGCGCTGAACCAGTCACCGCCGACATGCACCCCCGCCTGGGCGGGCAGATAGGCGACCTCGACGCGCAGCCCGCGCAGCAGCACCGGCTTGCTGGGCAGCGGCAGCAGCGCGTGCTGCAGCCGGGCGGCCAGCGCGCGCTCGGCCTCCAGGACGCCGCGCTGCACGAGGATCGCCCGCTCGCTGTCCACCAGAGCGAGTTCGGCGCTGCGCTGAGCCGTGAGGTCCTGCACGAAGCCGTGCACCTCGACGACCGTGCCGTCCGCGGCGCTCACCGCCTCGGCGACGGCCCGCAGATGGCGTACGGCGTTCCCCGACCTGACCCGGAACGGCACGTCGAACGGGCGCCCGGTGCGGACGAGTTCGGAGACGGCGCGGGCCAGCGCGTGGGCGTCCTCGGGCAGTACCAGGTCCGGCAGCTGGTCCAGGGGCACCGGGCCGCGACCCGGGTCGCGGCCCAGGATGGCGTACACCTGGGGCGACCAGGTGACCTGGCGGGTGACCAGGTTCCAGTTGGCCCAGCCGAGGTTGCCCAGCCGCTGCAGCTCCGACAGCCGCTGCTCCTGTCGCTCCTCGGTGTCGTGCCGCAGCCAGGTCACCAGCAGCCCGTCGCCGAGCCGGGCGGCACGCACCGAGTAGGTGGCGGTCACGGTCACCCCCGCGACGACCTCCTCGTAGACGAACGGCTCGCCCTCGTACGGCTCGCCGCCGAGCGCCTTCAGGTACCCCTGCCACAGCGCCTCGCCGGCGACCGAGGGGTAGCTCTCCAGGATGTGCGAGCCCACCAGCTCGTGGCCGGTGCGGCCGAGGATGTCGACCGCGTTCGGGGTGGCCGCCTCGATGCGGTAGTCCTCCACCTCGCCGGTGGCGGTGCGCAGCGGGGTCAGCAGGACGGTCGCGCCCGGCAGCGCGTCCAGGACCGTCTGGACCGACCGGGACAGCTCCGGGGCGGTCGGCCCGGCAGGTGCGCCCAGGGAGCCGAGCCGGCCCGCGCCCAGCCGGGCCACCGACTGCAGCAGCTCGCGTGCCGCGGGGTCGAAGGGGGCGGCGGGCCGGCGCAGGACGCCGAAGACCGTGTCGGCCCGGGTCGGCACCCAGGCCCGGGACAGCCAGCGCCCGGTCGGCTCGTCGATGAGCTGGAACCTCTGCCGGTCCTCGGGGTAGTGCTCCAGCCAGAGCGGTGCGCCGGACCTCAGCGCCTCCAGCGGGGCGAACCCCCGCAGCGGCGGCACCTGGTGCCACTGGGCGGCGAGCTTCGCGTCCAGCCCCGCGTGTCCGACGAGTTCGATCCCGTCGCTGGGCATCCGGCGGTAGAGCAGCACCGCGTCGGCGTCGACCTCGGGTGCCAGGTGTTCAAGGAGCGTCGTGGCCAGCTCCTGCGGCGAACCGACGTGCAGCAGGGCCTTGCCGAGGCGGCCGAGGAGCTCGGCGGTGCCGGACCCGGCGGCCGACTTCCGGGGGGCGGCCGGGGCGGGCGGTTCGGCCGCCGGGGCACCGGTCGCGGGCGCGGCGGGCATCAGGGCGCCGAGGGTGAGCCAGCACTCCTCGAGCAGCGTGCGGCCACCGGCCTCGGCCCGTTGCCGCAGCGCCTCGTGGGCGGCGTCCGGGGACCAGCCGGTGGTGGCCATCAGGGCGCCCGTGGCGCGCTCCACCGCGACGGACGTGGCCACCTCCTCGCGGAGCCGGTCCAGCTCGGCGCGCTGCCTGGCCACGATCCTGGCCAGTGCTGCCAGCTCGGCGACGGCCCCGGAGTCCAGGGAGGGCACGTACTCGCTCGTCACGGGTCGAGCATGGCACAGGAAGGTGCCTCCGATCACACTGGTGCCCTATCCGTGAAGGATATGGGCATCCGTGGACCGAAATGGTCAGCGGCCGGTGCTGTGCCCGACGAGCGCCTCGGTGACCACGCGCACGCTGCGGGCGATGTGCTGCAGCTGCATGACCTCCGCCGCGTACAGCTTGATGGTGTGCTCGATGACCGACTCCGGCAGGCCCAGCAGGGGCAGTTCGGCGCGCGCGGTCTGCAGTGCGGTGCGCGCCACCCGCACCTCGTGCTGGACCTGGATCTGCGCGTGCCGGGCGAGCAGCACGGGGTGCCGGATCAGCGCCGGGTAGCTGGCGTAGCGGGCCGGCACCAGCTCGCGCAGCCACTTCGCGGCGGAGCGCTCCCAGTCGTAACTGCCCGGTGCCTTGACCTGGCAGGGCCAGTCGGGGCTGATGCGCGCGGTCGTCGTCAGAGTCATGGTCATCGCTTCCGGGTGTGCGGCGTCGTGAGGGTGACCGACGGGGGTCTGGGCGGCTCCGGCCTAGGGGATGGCCGGAGCCGCCGCGGGCGGATCGCACAGGCGATGCCCGTTCGAACACCCCGGGCGCCGACGCGGGTAGGAGACGGCGGCTGGGGGTGTCCGTGCGAGGCCCCGGGCGCCGGCCGTCGGCACTGCTGGTGGTGCTGCGTGCGCATGGGCGGTCCGTCGGCTTTCTCGGGGCGGGTGCGAGCGGTGCGTGCTCGGGTGCGGAACGTGCCCGGAGTGGGCCGGGGGTGATCCGTGAGCAGTATTTATATATGCCGTCCCGTTTGCAAGACGTATGAAAACATTCATGCTCGAAATGAGGTGAATGCTCCGCCTACGCGGTCATGGGGAAGGCGGGAGAGCGGACCCCGGGGTCAGTCCTTGAGGAAGAACTGGTGCTCCTCGGCGACCTGCTCGTACTCCTCCAGGCGCGCCTGGGTGCGCTCCGGGTCGGCGTCGGTCATGGCCTGGAGCAGCGCGGCGGCCATCAGACCGGGCGCCGCGTAGGTGTCGAAGACCAGGCGGGACCCGATGCCGGTGCTGAAGGTGACGTCGGCCTCGTCGGCCAGCGCGCCGAGCGCCTGGTCGGTCACCAGGGCGACCCGCAGCCCCGCCGTGCGCGCCACCCGGATCGCGGTGAGCGTCTCCTGCGCGTGCCGGGGCATGCCGAACGCCAGCACCCAGGTGCCGCCCGCCTCGCGCGACTGCAGCAGCGCGTCGTAGGCCACGCTGCCGCCCCGGGTCACCAGCCGTACGTCGGGGTGGATACGGCGGGCGGCGTAGGCGAAGTACTCGGCCAGCGAGACGGAGATGCGCAGGCCGAGCACGGTCAGCGGGGAGGACTGGGACAGCTCGCGGCCGATCCAGATCACCCGGTCCGGATCGGCGAAGTCCCGCCGCAGGTTCTCCAGGTTCTCGATCTCGGCGTCCACGGCGGCCTGGAGCTCGTTGCTGCGGTGCTCGGTGGCCGCCCCGGTGCCGCCGGCCAGCGTGCGCAGCGCGATCGACTGGAGCCGCTCCCGCAGCGCCGGATAGCCGCTGAAACCGACCGCGCCCGCGAACCGGGTCACCGACGGCTGGCTGACCCCGACCCGCTCGGCGAGGTCGGTGATCGACAGGAAGGCCGCCTCGGTGATGTGGTCGATCAGGTACTGGGCGATGCGGCGCTGACCGGGGGAGAGCCGGGGACCGTCGAAGAGTTCGCGGAGCTGGGAGGTGGGCGCGGCCTCGGCCTCCGGCACCGTTTTGCCCGAGGTGATCGCGGATGCCTGTGCGCGGGCCTGCTGCGGCGATGGCACCGAAGCGCCTCCTTTGTCTCCCACGAGGACTCAACATAGCTCACGGACCGTGGTGACCAGGGGTGGTGCGGTACGCCGGACCGTCCCGGCGGCCGAAGGCTCAGGATGCCGAGCCGGCACCGGGATTGCGCTGCTCACCGGCGACGGATGCGGTGACCGTCGCCGGCGGATCGTGCGGTCACCGCCGGTAGATGGTGATCGAATGACCCACATCATCGACGGGACGGCTGGTGTCGATCAATTCCGCCAGTTCGCCCCGGGCCTTGGCGACCCACGAGTCCGAGACCACCAGCAGGCCGTGCACCCTCCCGGCCGGCACCTTGCGGGGGTCCGCGGCGTGGATGCCGTAGTACGCCGGGACGGCACTTCCCTTGTAGACCAGCCAGATCCGCTCACCGGGGTAGCGCTCCCTGAGCCGGTCGGCGAGCCGGCCCAGGTCCTGCCCCCAGTCCACGTTGGAGTCGTGCAGGTACAGGTGCGTCTTCGCCGGCCCCCCGAACGCCTCGTTGGCGTACGGCAGATACAACGGGAACGTCCGCAGCGAACTCACCGCGACGAACAGCGCCAGCGCCCCGCCCACCGGCCGCGCCCACCGCAGGCGCACCGTCAGGGCCGCGGCCCCGGCCACCGCGAGGAACATCGGCATGAAGACCGCGTACCGCGTCCCGAAGTCCCGCGACCCGGTCATCGCCGAGGCCAGCAGCACGGCCGGCGGCAGCAGCAGGTAGGGCGCGGCGGGCCGCAGCCGCCGTACCGCCACCAGCGCCACGGCACCGGCCGCCCACAGCGCCAGCATCCCGAGCGGGGTCTTCACCAGCAGGGCGGCCGGCAGGTAGTACCAGCGGGAGCCGGTGTAGAGGTGCCCGAACAGATACCCCTGCCAGGGGAGGTCCTCCAGGGCGAACTGCATCCGCATGCCGTCCCGGTAGGAGCGCGGGAAGGGCATCAGGTCGACCAGCAGGCCGCGCAGCCCCCGCACCGGGGTCACGGGCTCGGCGGACAGCAGACGCAGCCGGGGGTCGACCGCCAGGTACGACAGCCACACGACGGCGACCGCCGTCACCGCCACCACGGCCGCGGCCGCCAGGGCGCGCGCCGCGCGCCCCGGACGCGCGCCCCGCACCGACACCACGGCCAGCGCCACGAGCACCGGGATCGCGGGCAGCGCGCTCATCTTGGTGGCCACGGAGGCCCCCAGCGCGGCCCCCGCCAGGGGCAGGTACAGCCGGGGCCGGCGCCGGGCCCGCCACACCAGCCAGGCGGAGGTCAGCACGAACCCGGCCGACGGTACGTCCAGGGTGGCCAGCGAGCCGTGCGCGATGACGTCCGGGGAGAAGCAGTACAGGGTGAGCGCCAGGAGCCCGGCGGCCGTACCGAGGACCTCGCGGGCGAAGGCGAGGACCACCAGGCCGAACAGCAGGGTCAGCGCGATCACCGGCAGCCGCGCCCACAGCATCACCCGCCAGGGGTCGTTGCCCGAGGAGTACAGCAGATGCCGGCCCACCTGACCCTGGTCGCCCCGGTAGGACGGGTCGTAGTGCGGGTCGGCGAGGGCGATGCCGGTCATGATGACGAGCTTGCCGAGCGGTGGGTGCTCGGCGTTGTAGCGCACCCGGTGCTCGTGGAGGTAGTCGGTGGCGGTGGCCACGTAGACCGGCTCGTCGACGGTGGGTGTCTGCTGGACGGCGGTGGTCACCATCGCCACCGCCATCTGGCCGAGCAGCAGCACCGCGAGAACCGGCACCAGCCACCGGCGGCGGGCGCGCAGTGCGGCGGTCAGCCGGGCCGCCAGGGCGGGCCGCGGCGGCGTCCCGGCACCGTCGGGGACGTCGGGGACGTCGGGTTCGAGGACCGACTGCTGTTCGCTTGCCATCATCCGCCCCGCGGGGACACCGGGCCCGCGGTGACGGGAACGATCATGAGCCGCCATGGCCCTACCATCGCACCGTTCCCGCCACCGGGCGCGTCACCGCTTCACGAGTCGTACCGACAGACCGTCCGCCGTGTAGACGGGTACGGCCCGCAGCGTGGCGGAGTTCAGCTCCACGCCGCCGAACTGGCCGCGCAGCCGCGGCGCGGCGACGACCGGCAGCACGCTGCCCGCGGCCGGCGGGTGCTCGGTGTCGAGCGTGAGGGACAGGGTCGTGCCCCTGCCGAGGACCGCCAGGTGCTTCACCGCCAGCGGCGTCCTGCCGCCCTTGGCCAGGGTGACCGCCAGGGTGCCGGCGTCCTGGGTGTAGGTGCCGCGCACGGACAGTTCCGCCGCGACCCGCAGGGTGCCGCCCGTGACCCGGACGTCACCGCGGCCCAGGGCGTCCGCGGAGGCGGCGACCAGGGTGCCCGCGGCCAGCACGGTGCCGCCCCGGTAGCGATTGTCGCCGGTCAGGGTCAGCGTGCCGGTGCCCTGCTTGGTCAGGCCGCCGTGGCCGTCGATGTCGTTGCGCCAGCTGTCGGCCGCCGCGAAGCCGCCGGCCGCCGCGTCCATGGTGACCGTGACGTCGGTGTCGAAGGCGCCGTAGCCGTCCGCCGCGGCGAACAGGTTGAGGCGGCCCCACTGCTCCGGGCCGTCCAGCAGCACGTACCCGGAGGGCAGGCCGGTGGTGCGCAGCACCTCGCGGCGCTGGTCGGCGGTGAGGTACGGCTGACGGGTCTCCAGCAGCACCTCGGCGCCCTTGGGCACGGTGAGCGGGAGGTCGCCGCCCTCGCGGCGCAGGATGTACGTCAGCCGGGGCGTGGCCGCGCGCTCGTTGGCCTCGCGGTCGGCGTACGGGTCGGTCGCGGTGCCGGCCGAGTGGGCGTAGGCGTAGAGGGTGTCGGCGCCGGCGCCGGTCTGCGCCTCGAAGTAGGCGAGCGCCTGGGCGCGGGCGGCCGCCTTCAGGTCGGCGTTGGCCGGGTCCGCGAGGGTGGCGGCGGCCAGGGCGGTGGCCATGATGCGACCGCCGATCACGTCGACCGTGTTGTGCATGCCGGCGACGATCCGGGTGTCGCTCAGCTCCAGGGCCCGGGTGACCAGCTCCTGGAAGCGCTCCGGCACCGCGTACGCGTAGGCCAGGCCCGCCAGGTGGAAGGCGTTGGTGTGGCCGGAGGGGAAACCGCCGTCGTCGGTGGGGGAGGTGCTGCGCTGGCGCAGCAGCTGCGGGGCCACGACCACGTCGGACTCGTAGACCGGGAAGCCGTAGGCGTCGGTCCTGCCGGTGTCGACGACCTCGCTGTCCTCGTTCATGCGCCACGGACGCGGGTACTGGTAGGCGTACTTGGACGGGTTGCCGGAGGCGTAGTTGCCGCGCACCGTGTCGACGAGGGTGGCCACCTTGCCGAGCGCCGAGTCGTGCGAGCCCGCGCCGAGCGCCGCGCCCGCCGGGGCGCCGGCCGGGACGGCGTCGCTGACGGTGGTGGCGGGAGTGCCGTCGGGGGCGCTGGTGATCGAGGTGACCGCGAGGGCACCGGCCTTGTACAGGTCGGCGAGCGGGCCGAGGCCCGCGATCATCGCGTAGCTCTGGTGCTGGCGGTCGTAGAGGAACGCCTTCTTCGCGTCGGCGGCGCTGCGGTTGCGGGTGATCTTCGCGCAGTAGCGCATGTTGGCGCGGAGGATGTCGGCGCGCAGCACGGTGCCGGTGTTCCAGGCGGCCCCGGTCTTCCAGATCCGCGCGAAGCCGCCGAGGATGCGCACCACCGCGTTGGTGTCGGCGGTGAGGTTGGTGCTGATGTTCGTCTTGTAGTCGTCGACGAACGCCAGGGGTGTCGCGGCCTTGGCGTCGGCGGCCGCGAGCCAGCCGACGAAGGTCGGGGCCGCCAGCACACCCGCCGACGCGCCGAGCGAGGTCTTCAGGAATCCCCGTCGGCCGACGGCGGTTCCGCGGGCCGAGGAAGCGGGGTGGTGGCCGGCAGGTGACGGCATGGAGGTGCCTCTCTCGAGTTCTACGGCGCGGCGGCCGGAGGGAGTTGACACGAACGCGCGATGTGCCCGATGTGCGCGAGCAGTTGGGTTCGCGTGGGAAAAGTGGTGAACGAGCGAAGTTCTAGGGCCGGTCCGTGTCCCCTCGACCATCTTCCAACGACCGGAACATGGACCCGAGTTGAACGACAGACTGGTGGTTCGCCGACAACAACCGGCCGGACCTGCGCGTTCGCAGTGCCGAACGGCCCGTGGTCCGGGCGCGCGGGACCTCACGGTCCGGGGGCGGGTCGCGCGCGCCCGGACCACGGGCCGGGGCGGGTTTCTCACCGGATCGATCGCGCCAGCGCCACCGCTCCCTCGACCGGCGGGAGCCGCAGGGGCTGCGGCCGGGCCCGGGGTACGGCCTCGGCGAGCGCGGCGGCGAAGGCGTCGTACAGCCGCGGCTGAGAGAGGATCGTGCCGCCGGCCACCACCACGTCGTCCACGGCGAGGCCGCGGGCGGCGAGCCGGGCCACCAGGCCGGCCAGGGCGCGGCCGCCGTCGGCTATCACGTCCGCGGCGAGCCGGGAACCCGCGTCGGCCGCGGCGAAGAGCACCGGGGCGTGCCGGCCCCACTGGCTGGAGACGTCGGAGGCGCTCTCCAGCGCGGCGCCGAGCGCGGGCACCTCGGCCACCTCGAAGGCGGCGACGAGCCCTCTCGCGAGGGCGTCGGGGGCCTCGCCGCGGTCATGGGCCGCCCAGACCGCGCGAGCGGCCTCCCGGACCAGTCCGGCGGCGCCGCCCTCGTCACCGAGGACCGCGCCCCAGCCGCCCACCTGGACAGGACTGCCGTCGGCCGCCCGGCCGACGGCCACCGAGCCGGTGCCGGCCACCAGGCCGACGCCCTGGTCCAGGCCGGCGGCGGGGACGAGGAGCTCGGCGTCGCCCACCACCCGGACGGGCACGCCGAGAAGGTCCCGCAACGCGGCGGCGATGCCGGCGCACTGGCGGGGGGTCTCACAGGCGTGCCCGCCGACGGCCAGGGCGGCCGGGCGGGTGCCGGGGGGCAGGGCGTCGTGGACGAGGGCGGTCAGCCAGCGGGCCGCGGCGGCGGTGTCGTGCGGCCGCCAGCCGCTGCTCGGGCGGACGTGGTCGGCGACCCGGTCCGCGCCGGCCACGGCGCGGAGCTGGGTCTTGGTGCCGCCGACGTCGACGCCGACCACGAGCGGGGAGGAAGGAGCGTCCTGCACGGATCCTCTTTCGTCGTCTGGGCGAAGAGTGCCGAAGAGCATGGCACCCAGGGCCTGGCGATGGCGGGCGAACCGTGGCTGGCCGAACAGGAGTTGAGCACATAGGGAAGCCCCGGGACGGGCTTCTTGCGGAGCACGGCAGGCGAGTACCGTGTACTTCGTTAGGAAGTTAACTAACGAAGTACAGTGCGTCAAGAGTTGTCGCGGCCTCGATCGACGGGACGCCGTCGAGGCCTGGACCGCGCGGCACCCGCACCGCATCGCCGCATCCCGCCGGACCCGGGGGAGCGCGGCCCCTGACCCCTGGGGGAACTGTGGAACACGTCGTGGCTGAGGCCCCCCGGCTCACCGAGAGCGCCGGCGCGGTCTTCGCCGTGCTGGCCCAGGCCGGCAGCGCCACCCGGCCGCAGCTCGCGAGCCTCGCCGGCCTGTCCAAGCCGACGGTCTCCGCCGCCGTCGCGGAGCTGGAGGGGGCCGGGCTGGCCACCCACTCCGGGACCGCCTCCGGCGGCACCGGCCGCTCCGCCGCCGTCTACGGCCTCGGGCCCGCCTCCGGCTCCGTGCTCGCCGTCGACCTCGGCCCGGCCCGCACCAGGGTGCGCGGCTGCGCCCTGGACGGCACCCTGCTCGCCGAGGCGGACACGCCCCGCGGCTGTGCCGCCGACGCCGTGCGCGAGGCCTTGGCCGCGTTGCCGGCGGGCGCCCCGCTGCGGGCCATCGTCGTCGCCATCGGTGACGTCAGCGCCCCCGGCCGGCCCGGCACCGGGATGCGCCCGGCGACCGCCAAGGCGGGGCCCGTCTTCGACGCGGTCTCCGTCGCCCTGCCGCCGGGCGTGCCGGTCCACCTGGAGAACAACGTGAACTGCGCGGCCCTCGCCGAGCTCCACGAGGGGGCCGCCCGGGGGCGGCGCACCTTCGGCTACCTGCGGATCGGCGTCGGTGTCGGTCTGGGCATCGTCATCGGCGGCCAGGTGCTGCGCGGCGCCAACGGCGCGGCCGGTGAGCTGGCCCGGCTGCCCTACCCCTGGGACGACGACCGGGAGCCCCGCCAGGAGGCCCTGGAGGCGTATGTGGGCTCGCAGGCGCTGCTGCGCCGGGCCGCCCAGGTCTGGCGGGAGGCCGACGGCCCGTGCCCGCGCACCGCCGACCGGCTCTTCGCGCTGGCCGCCGAGGGCCGGGAGTCCGCGCTCGCCGTGGTCGCCCGGCACGCCACCGACGTCGGCCGGCTGGCCGCCGCGGTGGCCGCCGTACTGGACCCGGGGCTGATCGTGCTGGGCGGCAGCACGGGCGCCGACCCGCAGCTGCTGCCCGGGGTGCGGGCCGAGCTGGGGCGGCTGAGCTGGCCCACCGAGGTGGTCAGCAGCCAGATCGGCGATCTCGGTACCGTGGTGGGTGCCGCCCGGCTCGCCGTGGCCAAGGGAGTCCAAACCGTGACCGAAGGCGCGGGGGTGAAGGATTGACGGCCTCCTCATTGGTCTGCCAATGTCCGGACAAGCGCTTTCTAAGTCGGCCGGGACGCCGGCTTGGGGCGAGCCTCCCGCCCGTACGCGACGTACGGCAACCGCACGAGGGCGTGCCCGTGCGGTGACGGCCCAGGCGGCCGGGGACCTCGCTCCGCGTGGACGATGCGGCCGGGCGAGGCCGCGGCCCCGGAAAGTGACTTTTCCTTCACAATGCACCCGTGCCGCTTCAGCCGGTGCCGTGCTCCGTCCGTACGACGAAATGGGATCGAAGATGACCACTGTGGGTGTGCGGCGCTCCCGCCGACTCGGCCGCGGCGGTATGCGCCGCCTGGTTCCTCTCGCTGCCGTGGCCTCGGCAGGTGCCCTGCTGCTCTCCGCCTGCGGGTCGGGGTCCGGCTCGGGCGGGACCTCCAAGTCGCTGACGTTCTGGATCTCCACGGTTCCGGGACAGGACGCGGGCTGGAAGAAGCTGGTGGCGCAGTACAAGAAGGAAGCCGGCGTCACCGTCAAGCTGGTCAACATCCCCTACGACGGCTACACGACGAAGCTGCACAACGCCGCGCAGGCGAACTCCCTGCCCGACGTCGCGGCCGTGCCGTCGCTGGACCCGATCTGGTCGAACAAGCTGCTCGACCTCAGCTCCATCGCCAACAACAAGAGCTACAACATCAACGGCAACTTCCTCGCCAAGGACTCCTCCGGGAAGGTGCTGTCCATACCCTCGGACGTCACCGCCTCCGGCCTGTACATCAACGAGTCGCTGTTCAAGAAGGCGAACGTCTCCTTCCCGACCTCGCCCGACAAGACCTGGACGTGGACCGACTTCATCGCGGCGGCCGACAAGGTCCGCGAGAAGACCGGCGCCAAGTACTCCCTGGCATTCGACCAGTCTCCCTCCCGCCTGCGCGCCATGGTGTACGAGATGGGCGGCAAGTACGTCCACGCGGACTCCTCCGGCAAGTTCTCGGTGGACGACGCGACGAAGAAGGCCGTGAAGACCTTCGTCGGCTGGAACGACGACAAGACCATGCCGAAGTCGGTGTGGACCAGCGGCGCCGACCCGGCGGCGATGTTCCAGAGCGGTGACGTGGTCGCCTACTGGTCCGGCGTGTGGCAGGTCGCCTCCTTCGCGGACAGCATCAAGAAGTTCGACTGGGCGAGCGTCCCGACCCCCGCCCAGCCGGTGCAGGCCAGTGACGTGAACGCCGGCGGCATGATGGTCGGCTTCAACAACAACGGCGCCGGCGCCACCGCCGCGAAGAAGTTCCTGACCTGGATCTACGACCCGAAGCAGTACACCGAGCTGGTGGAGTCCTCCGGCTTCCTCCCGGTCGAGAGCGGTCTGGACCCGAAGTACCCCTTCGACTCCGCGGCGGCTCAGGCGGCGTTCAAGCTGTACAACCAGGAGATCCCGCTGTACGCCCCGATCTCGAGCTACTTCAACAACGCCCAGACCGACTGGGTGCTGAAGGGCAAGAGCCTCACCACCGACCCGACCAAGACGGAGCTCGGCAAGGCGGTCAACGGCCAGGAGTCGTCCGACAAGGCCCTGGAGAACATCGTGGCCGGCTACAACCAGCAGGTCGGCGGCGGATCGTAGGCCAGTGGGCCGGGCGGCGGGCCGAGACTCCGCCGCCCGGCCGCACGCGCGGGCCCACGTGAATGCCGGGCTCATGGCCCGAGCCCACCGGAACCCATTCCACCAGCACGGAGTCAGTAAGATGACCAAACGCGCCTCGGACGTGTCCACGAGTCCGCCCAGGAGACGCAGCAAGTACACCTTTGCGCCGCTCGTCCTCATCGCGGCCAACGTCGTGCTCTTCGCGCTGTTCTTCGTGTGGCCGGCGGTGATCGGGCTCGTCTACTCCTTCACGAACTACACGGGCGTGGGGGCGTTCCAGTTCATCGGCCTGGACAACTACCACCAGCTGTTCGGGGACTCCACCTTCTACGACGCCCTGACCCGGACGCTGCTGTACGCCGTCCTCTTCGTACCGCTGAACTTCGCGGTCTCGCTGCTCGCCGCCAACCTGGTGGTGAGCAAGCACGCCAAGGGCGCGTCGGTGGCGCGCGTCATCTTCTTCATTCCGTGGCTGCTGTCGCCCATCGTGGTGGGTGTCCTGTGGCGGTGGCTGTTCGGTGAGAACTTCGGACTGGTCAACTACGTCATCGAGAAGCTCGGCGGAAGCGCCGTGCCGTGGCAGTCGAACGCGGACCTGTCGCTGCTCGTGGTGGTGATGGCGGCGTCCTGGATGTGGACGGGCTTCACGATGCTGCTGTTCGTCGCGGCGATCAAGAACGTACCGGTGTCGTACTACGAGGCGGCCTCGCTCGACGGCGCCGGCCCGTGGCGCCAGTTCTTCAGCATCACCCTGCCGAGCATCGCGCCCACCTCGTTCATCGTCATCCTGCTCAACACGATCAACGCGATGAAGGAGTACCCGGTGTTCGTCGCCCTCAACAACGGCGGCCCCGGAACCTCGAACAACCTGCTGGTCCAGTACATCTACCAGACCGGCTTCCAACGGGGCCAGATCGGCTACGCGAGCGCCGCGTCGTTCGTGCTCATGCTCATCCTGATGGCCGTCGCGATCATCCAGCTGATCGTCAACCGGCGGGTGGAGAACCGATGACAACGACAGACATCCCACGCCCGGCCGAAAAGCGTTCCGGACCGGCCCTCTCCAGGAAGCGGTCCCGCGGCCCCGCCACCGGCGGGCTGCGACAGGCGGTGTCCGCGACGACCCTGCTGTGGATCCTCGCCTGCCTCTACGGGCTGCCGGTGCTGTGGTTCATCCTCAGCTCCCTCAAGCCGGCCAGCGACCTGTTCTCCTATCCGCTGTCGCTGGTCCCGCACCACCCCACCCTGTCCGGTTACCTCACCGCCTGGCGCAGCGCCAACTTCTCGCAGTACTTCATCAACACGACCCTCGTGTGCGTGATCACGACGATCCTCACGGTGGGAGTCAGCTGCTGCACCGGATACGCGCTGGCCAAGTACGACAACAGGTGGCTGAAGGCCTTCTTCCTCTGCATCCTCGCCACCACGATGCTGCCCGGCGAGGTCATGCTCGCCCCCGAGTTCCTGGTCGTCCGCAACCTCGGCCTCTACAACTCCTTCGCCGGCATCATCCTCCCGGCCGTGCTCACCGCGACCGGATGCTTCATGTTCCGCCAGTTCTTCCTGACGGTCCCCGACGAACTCGTGGAAGCGGCCCGCATCGACGGCGCCCGCGAACTGTCGATCTTCCTGCGGATCATGGTGCCGCTCTCCCGGCCCATCGTGCTCACGCTCGCCATCCTGTCCTTCCAGTGGCGGTGGAACGACTACATCTGGCCGCTGCTGATGCTCAACGACCCCAACAAGTTCACGGTGCAGATCGGCATCCAGAGCATCGTCGGCGCACAGAACATCAACTGGTCGGTCCTGCTCGGCGCGTCCGTCATCTCCATGATCCCGCTGATCGTGATCTTCCTGGTCTTCCAGCGCTACGTCATGAGCGCCGACATCAACGCCGGACTGAAGGACTGACGTGCCCGCCTCGCTCGACCACGAGTTCGTCCGCGCGGCGGCCGGCGCCGCCGACCGGTGGGCCGCCCCGCTGACGTCCGGCTCCGGCGAGGACCTTGCCGCGGTGACCCACCGCACGCTGGCCCGCCGGGTGAAGACCCTGATCGCGGCCTACCGTTCCCCGGACTCGGCCCTGCACGCCAGTGGCCGGGCCGTCGCCGCCATGACGGACCACCTCCGCGCCCTGCGGGCCGCGCAGACACCCACCGGCCTCTTCGCCGGCGGCGACAACGTGCAGTCGCCGCCGGACTCCGCGTTCACCGTCAACGACGTGTGCGACGCGCATGTCCTCGCCGCCGGCGCCGGGCCGGACCTGCGCGACGTCACGGCCGCGCTCGCCGAGATCGCCGGCGCGGCTTCCGAGAGCCTCCGCACGGGCGGGGTGCACACCCCGAACCACCGCTGGGAACTGTGCGCGGCGCTGGCCCGGCTGCACCGGTCGTTCCCGGACGACCGGCTGCTCGACCGCGTGGCGCAGTGGCTCGCCGAGGGCGTCGACATCGACGCGGAGGGGCTGTACTCGGAGCGCAGCGCCAACTACGCGGTGCACGTGTCCAACCCGTCGCTGCTGCTCCTGGCCGACGTCCTCGGCCGCCCCGACCTGCGGGACGCGGTGGAACGCAACCTCGCCACGACCCTGGACCTCATCAGGCCGGACGGCACGGTGGAGACGGTCCACTCGCGGCGTCAGGACCAGAGCCACCCGTTCCCGCTGGCGCCCTACCTGGCGCACTTCCGGCTGCTCGCGGTCCGCACCGGCCGGGGTGACTTCAGCCGGGCGGCGCGGCTGGCGGCGGCCGGCGGCATCGGCGACCCCGACCTGCTCGCCCAGACCCTCCTCACCCCCGACCTGGCCTGCGCGCTGCCGGCGCCGGCACCGGAACCCCTGGCCCGGCACCGGTACATCACCACGGCCCGCCTGGCCGCACGGGCCTCCGCCACCGCGCACAGCGTCCTGTACGGCGGCTCGGACGTGCCCGAGCAGCGGCTCATCCGCTCGGGCCTCGCCTGCAACCCCACCTTCCTGCGCCTGTTCGCCGGTGACGCCGTCCTCGACGCGGTCCGCCTCTCACGGGGTTTCTTCGACCTGGGCCCGTTCCGCGCCGCCGACATGCGCCAGACCGCCGAGAACCGCTACCTGCTCACCGAAACACTTACGGCCGCCTACTACCAGCCGCTCCCGCCGGACCTGCGACGGGACGACGCCGCCTACCGGCTGGCGGACGAGGGCCGCTTCTCGGCCGCGATGGCCTTCCCGGACCGGCCCCGGGACGAGGTCGCGCACACGACGCTCGTCGAGGTGGACCTGCGGGACGACGGCGCCGACCTGCGGATCGACATCAGCGGGCCACGGGTGCCCTGGGCCCTGGAACTGACCTTCCGGCCGGGGGGCGTGCCCCGGGGCGCCGTACCGATCGGCGACGGACGCTGGTGTCTGACCACCGCGCCGATGACCTACCGGACCGGCGACGACGAGATCCTGGTCGAGGCCGGCGTCGAGGCGGGCGAGCCGCTCGCGGGGCCGGACCGGGGCGACGTCCTGCGGTACGACCCGGGGCAGGACCACACCCTGGTGGGCGGCACCGACGCGACGACCGGGAACCACGTCTACCTCGGCGGCCACGGCCCGGCCGTCCTGACCGTCGCGCTGCGCGCCCGCCGCTCCCAGCCCGGCCTCCGCCCCTGACCCGCCCCGCCACGGCCGCCTCCGGAACGAAGGGCTGACCACCTCCCATGCACCTGCCGCGCCAGCTCGGCCCGCTGCACGACCTGCCGGACACACCCGAGGCGTACGACACGGTCCTCGCCGACGTCGTGGCGCAGGCCCTGGCCCGCCTCACCCCCGAGGGCAACCTGGAACACCCCGACGCCGACGACGACATCGGCGACACCTCCCTCGGCGTCACCTCCCTGCTGGCCCTCGCCTGGCAGCGCTCCAGGGACCCGCGGCTGCCGGAGGCGGTGCGCCGCAGCCTCGCCTTCCACCTGCGCGAGCGGGTCTACACCGAGGACAACCCCGGCTACCCGAACCTCACGGTCCGCGACTCCGGCCTGCCGTACGCCCGTTACGTTCTCCAGGCGGGCGCCCACCCGATCGGGGACTGGCCCAGCACGGTGTGGGCGCTGCTCCAGGCCGTGAACATCCTGGACCTCGCGGACGGCCTGGTCGACGAGGAACAGCGCACACGGCTCGTCGAGGTGAGCCACGGCTACTGGCGCTGGCTGACGGAGGCGACCTTCTTCAACCCGCAGGAGGCCGGCAACCAGGCGATCGGGTGCGTGGTCGGCGGACTGATGCTGGCCCGCCATCTTCCGCCGGAGCAGGGGGAGCCGGTCAGGGCGCGGGCGCTCGCCCTGTACCGCGGCCGGATCCGGGCCCACCGGGTCCTGGACCGGGGCGCCCTGCTGCCGCCCGAGCACGGCGGCGCCTACGACAACAACTACGGCCCGATCTCGCTGTCGTTCCTCGCACAGGCCCACCGGGTCAGCGGCGCCGAGATGTTCGCCGAGGACGGCGACGCCCTCGCCCGCTACCTCGACGCCCGCCTGCCGAGCGGCGGCTTCGACAACGGCGGTCCGCGCTACAGCGAACAGCACTCCGGGTTCGAGTCGGTGCTCGGCCTGCGCTACTTCGGCGCCCGGATCGGCTCCGACCTGGGCCGCTACCGGGGCGACACCCACTGGGGCCGGCACGCGGTCAGGGCGGACGGCGGGGTCGACGGGCACTTCGCCTGGATGCTCGTCTGGCAGATCCAGGACACCACCCCCTGGCACCGCGCCCCGTCCACCGCCCCGGCCCGCCATCAACTCCGCGCCGGCACCGTGTCGGTGGCCTTCGACAGCCGCATGACCCCGTCACTGGTCGAGGCCGGCGGCACCTACTGGCTCCCGGCGGCGATCAACCGGCAGCACGGGTTCGGACCGGTCCTGGACGGCTTCCTGTACTGCCGGCCGATGGGCGAGGTCCGCGTCCGGGACGTGCGCGCCGACGGCCTGGCCGCCAAGCTGGTGAGCAAGCCGGTGGTGGGGCGCGATCACGTGCTGCGCCACGTGCGGTCCCTGTACGTCACGGACGGCACCCGGCTGTGGGTGACGGTGGCCCTGGAGCGACTCGACGGGGCGCCGTACCTGATGGCCGGGCTGCCGTACGCGGCGGACGACGGTGACCGGGTGCGCCGGGTCGCCGAGGGCGAGGTCGCCTCGGCGGGCGCACTGCGCCTCACGCATCCCGCCGAGCCGGGGGCCGACCGATTCGACGCGCGCGCCGAACTCACCCAGGAACAGGCGGCGTTCGCCCTGGCCGCCGACCCGCGCGGCTACGGCAACCCGGACGAGGGCTGGCGCCATCTGGTCGCCTCCACGGCCTACGAAGCCGAACCGGCGCCGGGCGCACCGGAGCACCTGCACGTGTTCGCGGTGCGGTACGGACCCGGCGGTGACTTCACTCCGTCGTTCGAGGGCGACCTGACCGTGCGCACCGAGGCGTTCACGGCCGTCTTCGGCGCCGAGGACGCCAACGGCGAGCCTGAACTGACTCTCACTGTCCGCTGAGCGCCTGACCGGCAGCGCCGTGCCAGGCCGCCTGTCGGCCGCGGCGCCGTGGTGGCTGGTCGCGCAGTTCCCCGCGCCCCTTACGGGGCGCTGTCCGACGCCGGTGCTGAGGGCTCGGTCGGCGCCCGGCAGTGCCCCGGCATGCCGTCGGTCGGCTGCTGCGCGGTGGTGGCTGGTCGCGCAGTTCCCGCGCCCCTTACGGGGCGCTGTCCAGCGCTGTTTGCGGCACTGTCAGGTCCGCTCGGTGGCGGGTGGTGGCGACCAGGGCGGCGTTGAGCTGATCGGTGCGGGCCACCCAGGCCATCGCCTCCTCGTGCCCCTTGCCGAACTGCTCGTGCCGGGCGACCAGCCGCCGTACCCGCTCCGCCTCGTCCGTCTCGCAGAACCACACCTCGTCCAGGGCCGGCCGCACCCGCGCCCACGATCCGTCCGTCAGCAGCAGGTAGTTGCCCTCCGTCACCACCAGCCGAGTCGTCGGCGGGACGGGGATCGCGCCCGCGAGCGGCTGCTCAAGGACCCGCTCGAAGCTCGGCGCGTACACCACGACGTCCGTCTCCGCGCGCAGCCGCCGCAGCAGCGCCGCGTACCCGGCCGCGTCGAAGGTCGCCGGCGCCCCCTTGCGGTCCCGCAGCCCGAGGCGGTCCAGTTCCACGTCGGCCAGGTGGAAGCCGTCCATGGGCACGTGCGCGGCCCACGGCTCGCCGGAGCCGTTCAGCTCCCGCACCAGACGCTCGGCGAGGGTCGTCTTGCCGGCACCGGGGCTGCCCGCGATGCCGAGGATCGCGCGCGGACCGCGTCCGGCGAGCGTACGGGCGCGGGCGAGGAGGTCGTCGAAAGTCAGCGGCACGCAAAAAGTGTGACACCGGGCCCGGAATGTGGCGGGCGCCACCCCCTGGAAGCCGTCCGCTGGGGAAGATGCCGGACATGACTGCACTCGGGCTGCCCGACACCATCCAGGCCTGTCTCTTCGATCTCGACGGGGTCGTCACCAAGACGGCCGTCGTGCACGCCGCGGCCTGGAAGGAGACCTTCGACGCCTTCCTGCGCGGCCACGAGGGACAGCGGCCCTTCGACCCGGTCGCCGACTACGACGAGTACGTCGACGGACGCCCCCGCGCCGACGGAGTCCGCGCCTTCCTCGGCTCCCGCGGCATCCAGCTGCCCGAGGGCACCCCGGACGACCCACCGGACGCCCCGACCGTGCACGGCCTCGGCAACCGCAAGAACGAACTGCTGCTGGAGAAGATCCGCACCGACGGGGTCGAGGCCTACGAGGGCACCCTGCGCTACCTGGAGGCGGTCCTCGCGCACGGGCTGCGCACCGCGATCGTCTCCTCCAGCGCCAACTGCCGTGACGTGCTGCGCTCGATCGGCGCCGAGCACTTCTTCGACGTCCGTATCGACGGGGTCGTGGCCGCCGAGCGCCGACTGCCCGGCAAGCCGCACCCCGACACCTTCCTCGCCGCCGCCCACGACCTCGGGGTCGAACCCGCGTCAGCCGCCGTCTTCGAGGACGCCCTCGCCGGCATGGACGCGGGCCGCGCGGGCCGGTTCGGGTACGTCGTCGGCGTGGACCGCGTCGGGCAGACGGACGCCCTGTACGCACACGGCGCGGACACCGTCGTCAAGGACCTCGCCGAGCTGGGAGGCAAGGAGTGATCACCCAACGGTCGTACGCCGTCGAACCCTGGACGGTCCGCGAGACCGCGCTCAACCTGGACGTGCTCGCGCAGAGCGAGTCGGTGTTCGCGCTGTCCAACGGACACGTCGGCTGGCGCGGCAACCTCGACGAGGGCGAACCGCACGGTCTGCCCGGCAGCTACCTCAACGGCGTGCACGAGGTGCACCCGCTGCCGTACGCCGAGGCCGGGTACGGCTACCCCGAGTCCGGGCAGACCGTCATCAACGTCACCAACGGCAAGATCCTTCGGCTGCTGGTCGACGACGAGCCCTTCGACCTGCGCTACGGCCGCCTCACCGCCCACGAGCGGGTCCTCGACCTGCGCCGGGGCGTGCTGGAGCGGACCTGCGAGTGGACCTCGCCGGCCGGCTCCACCGTGCGGGTCCGCTCCACCCGGCTGGTCTCGCTGACCCAGCGGGCGATCGCCGCAGTCACCTACGAGGTGGAGGCCGTCGACCGGAGCTGCCGGATCGTGGTCCAGTCCGAACTTGTCGCCAACGAGCAGCTCCCGGGGTCCAACGGCGACCCGCGTGCCGCCATGGCGCTGGAGTCGGCGCTGGAGCCCGAGGACAGCTTCGCCGCCGGGCACCGGCTGCGCCTCGTGCACCGCACCCGCCGCAGCGGCCTGCGGGTCGCGGTCGCGGCCGACCACACCGTCGCCGGCCCCGAGCGGACCTCGACCCATGCCGAGAGCGGTGCGGACGTGGCCCGGTTCACCGTGACCTCCGTGCTGGAGCCGGGACAGCGGCTGCGGGTGGAGAAGTTCGTCGCCCACGGCTGGTCCGGGGTGCGCTCGCTGCCCGCCATGGCCGACCAGGTCGACGCCGCCCTCGCGGCCGCCGCCCACGAGGGCTGGCGGGGCCTGGCCGACGAACAGCGCGGCTACCTGGACGACTTCTGGTCCCACGCCGACGTGGAGGTGGACGGCGACGAGGAGGTTCAGCAGGCCGTCCGCTTCGCCCTCTTCCACGTGCTCCAGGCGGGGGCCCGTGCCGAACAGCGGGCGATACCCGCCAAGGGCCTGACCGGCTCCGGGTACGACGGGCACGCCTTCTGGGACACCGAGATGTTCGTGCTGCCCGTCCTCACCCACACCGCCCCCGGCGCCGTCGCCGAGGCGCTGCGCTGGCGGTACAACACCCTGCCGGCCGCCCGGGAACGTGCCGCCCAGCTCGGTCTGGACGGGGCCGCGTTCCCTTGGCGGACCATCGCCGGCTCGGAGGGCTCGGCCTACTGGCCGGCCGGCACCGCCGCCTTCCACGTCAACGCCGACGTCGCCGACGCGGTGGTCCGCTATGTCGCGGCCACCGGCGACACCGACTTCGAACGGGACGCCGGCGTCGAACTGCTCGTGGAGACCGCCCGGCTCTGGCGCTCGCTCGGCCACCACGACAGCCGCGGCGCCTTCCACATCGACGGCGTCACCGGCCCCGACGAGTACAGCGCGGTCGCCGACGACAACACGTACACCAACCTGATGGCCCGCGCGAACCTGCTGGCCGCCGCCGACGCCGTCGAACGCCACCCGGACCAGGCCGCCCGGCTCGGCGTCGACGCGGAGGAGTCGGCGGCCTGGCGGGACGCCGCCGAGGCCGTGCACATCCCCTACAACCACGAACTCGGCGTCCACGAACAGCACGCCGGGTTCACCCGGTACCAGCGCTGGGACTTCGAGAACACCCGTCCCGAGCAGTACCCGCTGCTGCTGAACTTCCCCTACTTCGACCTCTACCGCAAACAGGTCGTCAAGCAGGCGGACCTGGTGCTGGCGATGTACACCTGCGAGGAGTACTTCGACGAGGAGCACATCGCCCGCAACTTCGCCTACTACGAGCCGCTGACCGTCCGCGACTCCTCGCTGTCCGCCTGCTGCCAGGCCGTGGTGGCCGCCCAGGCCGGTCATCTGAGCCTGGCCTACGCGTACACCGCGGAGGCGGCGCTGATGGACCTCGACGACCTGGAGCACAACACCCGCGACGGACTCCACATCGCCTCCCTCGCCGGGACCTGGATGGCCCTGGTGGCCGGCTTCGGCGGGCTGCGCCACTACGACGACGGCGCCCGCTTCGCCCCCCGGCTGCCGGAACGGCTGCGCCGCCTCGCCTTCAGCCTCCAGCTGCGCGGCAGCAGGCTGCGGGTGGAGATAGGCGCCGACAAGGCGACGTACACCCTGCTGGACGGGCCGCCGCTGACGGTGTACCACCACGGCGAGCCGGTGACGGTCGGCACGGAGAGCCCGGCGGTGCGGGCGATACCCCCGACCAGGCCGGGCCCGCCCCCGGCCCAGCCCCCACACCGCGCCCCGACCCGACCGACCTGAGCCCCCGCGCCCC